>CALYSH010000120.1 GCA_945485625.1 uncultured Lachnospiraceae bacterium
CGGATAAATGAGCGACCTCGATGGAATGCTTTAATGCATTCTGACCATAACTGGTTCTGAACTTCATCTTTCCAAGTAATCTCACGAGTTCCGGGTGGATACCATGCACGCCCACTTCAAGGACTGCCGCTTCACCCTCCTCTTTGATCATTGTTTCAACTTCCTTCTGAGCCTTCTCTACCATCTCTTCGATTCTGGCAGGGTGGATACGTCCATCTACGATCAGTTTTTCCAGAGCAATTCTGGCAACCTCACGACGAATCGGATCAAATCCGGAAAGGATAACTGCTTCCGGCGTGTCATCGATAATCAGATCCACACCGGTCATGGTCTCCAGGGTACGAATGTTTCGTCCCTCACGTCCGATGATTCTTCCCTTCATCTCATCGCTGGGTAATTGAACAACAGAAATAGTGGTTTCAGAGACATGATCTGCTGCGCATCTCTGAATTGCGTTAACCACATATTCCTTCGCCTTTTTGTCGGCTTCTTCTTTGGCCCGAGTCTCCATTTCCTTGATCATCACGGCCGTTTCATGCTTCACTTCATCTTCAACAATTTTCAATAAGTAGTCTTTTGCTTGTTCAGAGGTTAATCCGGAAATTCGTTCCAGTTCCTGTACACGCTGCTCATTTAACTTGGAAACCTCAATCTTCATCTTGTTGATGGCTTCTTCTTTTGCAGCCAGACTGGCTTCACGCTTCTCAATAGCATCTGCCTTCTTATCGATGTTCTCTTCCTTCTGCTGAACTCTGCGCTCGTACCTCTGCGCCTCCGCCCTTCTTTCCTTGATTTCACGATCCAGTTCATTCTTGGTACGAATGGACTCTTCCTTCACCTCAAGCAAGGCCTCTCGCTTCTTCGCTTCAGCATTTTTCAGTGCATCATCGATAATACTTCTCGCCTTCTCCTCAGCATTACCAATCGTACTTGCTGTTGACTTTTTCTCGTACTGAATGGTAATCACTGCGGTAATCACTGCGGTGAGAAGTACGGCTACTGCTATGATGACAATCCACATTACATCAGTCATCTTACAGGAGCACCTCCTTATTAAATTTTCATTGTACATGTTGCCTGCAAACCCAATATGTTACAGTTTTTATATAGAATGTCTATTCTAACAAGCAATTCACAACAAATAAATCTTACCTTGAATTAACTACAATGTCAAGTATGTATTTCTTTTTCAGGTGTTTGAAAAGAGATTATTTTTCTTCAAAATAATCATTTCCCTGAAGTGCCCTTCGAATGCTTTCCTGAGAAAAACCTTTTCTCGCCAAAAAGCCATATTGTTTCTGCCTTTCTTTTGCATCCGCTTTCTCCGGAAGGTATCCTCTTTTCTGCAACAGAGCATGAATCATGGACAATTCATCCTGCTCTCCTCCCTGTTCCTCCCAGCTTCGGAACGCCTCGGCTACCGTATCCTTTGAGATTCCCCTTCCGTACAAATCCTGTTGAATCCTGCGTTTACTTCTGTTTGCGGAATAGGTTTCCAAATACTGTACCGCATATCGCAAATCATCTACATAATGAAAGGACGCCACATACTCCAACGCCTCTTCCACCACCGAAGCCGGATACCCTCCCTGAACCAGCTTTTCCCGAAGTCTTGCAGTGGTATAATCCCTCTTGGTCAACAGGTTCATGGCACGAAGCTTTGCACGTTTCGGCAGTACCTCTTTCATAATCTCCCTATAAGCCTTCTCGGATATTTCCTCCCCCAGAACAATCTGATACAGACGCAATTCGCCTTTGTACAAGACTAAGGCGACTTCATTGTCAATATCGATTTTGCTTCGGGATTTGGATACTTCCTCGATTCCTGTTATTTTCATAACACATCCCTCACTCAGACATCATTTATTCTTCTGAAGCACTTCCCTTGGGTTCATCCAGATGAAAATGAGCACGGACCTTTGCAGCAATCTCATCACACACTGCCGGGTTGTCCTTCAGATACTGTTTCGCATTTTCGCGCCCCTGACCGATTTTCTCTCCCTCATAGGCATACCAGGCTCCGGACTTCACCACAAGATTAATGCTTGCTGCAAGGTCGAGAATATCTCCCACGGTAGAAATACCCTCACCAAACATAATATCAAACTCTGCCTCCTTGAAGGGCGGCGCCACCTTGTTTTTCACTACCTTTACGCGGGTACGGTTACCGATGACCTCCCCACCCTGCTTTAAGGCTTCCACTCTGCGGACATCCAGGCGCACAGAAGCATAAAATTTTAGTGCCCGTCCACCGGTTGTGGTCTCCGGGTTGCCGAACATAACTCCTATCTTCTCACGCAGCTGATTAATAAACACAACAGTACAATTGGACTTGCTGATAACGGCAGTCAGTTTGCGAAGAGCCTGTGACATCAGTCTCGCCTGAAGGCCTACATGGCTGTCACCCATCTCACCATCAATCTCTGCCTTAGGTACCAATGCCGCTACAGAGTCTACTACCACAATGTCCATTGCACCGGAACGGACCATGGTCTCTGTAATCTCCATAGCCTGTTCACCGTTATCCGGCTGGGAAATATACAAATTATCAATATCAACGCCTATATTCTTTGCATACACAGGATCCAGGGCATGCTCTGCATCAATAAATCCGGCAATGCCTCCCCTTTTCTGCACCTCTGCAATCATATGTAAAGTAACTGTGGTCTTACCGCTGGATTCCGGACCGTAAATCTCGATAATCCTTCCCTTGGGAATCCCACCCTGGCCCAGCGCAATATCCAGGCTCAGAGAGCCTGTGGGAATGGTCTCCACAATCATCTGGGATGCAGGATCACCCAGACGCATCACCGTGCCCTTTCCATACTGTTTCTCAATCTGCCCCAATGCAGCATCCAATGCTTTCAGTTTTTCGCTTTTTTCCATGTGAAATTACTCCTTTTCATAGAACAAGTGTTCTGTATTCAGAATAAAACAATTGTTCCGATTTGTCAATGTTTTTCTGTTATATCCATAATATACTTTTACCTGTCCGTTAAACATCCCTCAAAGCGCACCACCCCCCTTTTCTGTAATCAATTCATCCTCTGTGGATTTACTGTACGATTTTTTCTGCTTGAATAATTTGGCGATTCGCCGGATTGGAAAATAGAAGGTTTACAAGAGAAATGTAACATAATTTCCCGGAAAGAGCAATAGGCAAGTTTGTATCTCCTCCCGAAAGAAATGTAAAAAGGCACGCCATCCGGTTCACCGGATGATGTACCTTTCACCTGACATCATCTATACCTTTTCAAATCTGCTGACTTCCCGTTTCAGATCCTCATAAATACGCTGGTTCTCATTAGACTCCTCTTTGATCTGGACCATGGAATCTGCCAGTGCCGCAGTATCCTCCGCTGCATGGGACACTCCATTCGCTCCCTCCTCCACGGTGGAGGTAATATCTCTGATTCCATCACTCATCTGCTGCATATCCACTGCCATATCCGCTGCTTTTGTAGCAAACTCATTAAATATGACACGCATGGTATCCGCATCCTTCTCATATCGGTTTACAATCTCCACAAAGCCATCATAGTCTGCCATCACATCCTTATCCACAAACCGGAGCATATTCTGCGCATTCGTGCTCAGCTTCTCCACCGCCTGTGTCACAAGCTTGCTGACCGTCTGAATATCACCGGCTGCGACCCTGCTGTTGTCTGCCAGCTGTCTGATTTCCTCTGCTACTACAGCAAAGCCCCTTCCTGCCTCCCCGGCTCTGGCCGCCTCAATAGAAGCATTTAATGCCAATAAATTCGTCTGACTGGAAATCTGGAGAATCTTCTCCGTGAGTTCATTAATTCTCTTAACCTTTCTGCTTTCGTCAAGCGCAATCGAAAGTTCCTTTCCAATCTGCTGCATGGTCAGTACGGTAGCTTCCCTGCTCTTTTTTGTCTGAGAATTCATGGCATCGGCACGGGTCTTGATATCGGATACCATCTCATTTCCTTCCCCTGCACTTCTGCTGATTTCCTGTATTCTCTCCAGGTTATTCATGCCGGCCGTCTTCACCTGTCCCATCATAGCGGAAATCTCCTGCATACTGGCGGCCAACTGCTCCATAACGGCAGAAACATTCATCACACTGCCATTGGAGGATTCCACAAGTTGTACCGTGTTGTTTACGGATTGCTCCATATTCCCGGTTTCCGCCTTCAACTTCTTCACCAACAGCTGCAGAGACTCCATAAATACATTAATACCGTCCGCCAGCTGACCGATTTCATCGGAGGAATGAATCTGAATCCGTTTTGTCAAGTCAATTTGGTCTGCTGCAACATCATCAATGATTTCCTGCAGTTGCTTTCCGGCATTCTTAGCCGGTCCGGAAATCATCATCCTGACAACATATATGATAACAGTCATGATAACAATAATCAGGAAAACCAATACGAAGTCAAATATTATGGTTCCACGAATTCTTGCGGAAATTTCTTCTTCATTCTCCCGCAAAAGCTCCGATTCCCTAATCACAGCGGAGCGCTTGCCGGAGTCAGCAAACTGTCTCATGTTCTCCGCCTCTTTTGCAATCTTTACATTCAGAGTCTGAATGGTATTTAAGGCTGCCATATTCGAAAAGCAAATGGCGAGCAGCAACACAACCAACGCAATCAGCAATCCCATTACTTTTTTTCCGATACTGTTCTTCATATCCCTCATACCTTCCCCATTGTTTTTTACAGAGCAAGTTCTATAATAATGATACAATGTTTTACAGGAAAAGTACACCTTTTTCTCGAATATTTTACATTCTTCTTACCGGTACCCATACCAATATTCTTCTCCTTCATACCGCGGCACGCCCCCCGGCATATCATCGGCGTCTACGGAAGAAACAGTAAAATCAAAGGAATCATTTTCAAAAAGAATCTTCATATGTTCAAATACTGTCTCTTCAAAGCCTAATTCCACATGGCCTTTATATATCTTGGAGCTGTCCCTCAGGCAGCTTGTATATATGGCCGGCATTTCCCCGTGTCCAAGCGCCGGAAGCATGAAAAAAGCCAGTGTATCCTCTCGATTTGTACGTTTATGCAGATATTCCGTAATCTCCTCCAGGCGGTCCGTCTTAAAGGGCTCGTATCTGTTGTTGCAATTTCCATCTCCCAGATCATAGAACAAGTCATACAAATCTACAATATAGTAGAAACCATCCTCATAAAACCAATTATAGGCCTGCATATTATATCCATAGGTCAATAAGTAGCCCCAGTCCTCAAAATCATTCTGAAGCAGATAAGAGGCGGCATTGGCAAAATCAGCAGGACTGCCGATTTTGTTATTCAGAACATTGTCTCCGGGAACCGGCCACGTCCACAGAGTATCCCCTGATACCAGAATAGGGGAGTCATACGCATACCTGCATCCGCTGTTCTGAAAATAGGTATACAGATCCTGAATCGTATTTATTTTGATTTGAAGCAGCTTAGGCGAAACGGTATCCCGAAAGCTGATACTGTTGTCCGAAAACTCCTCCGGAC
>CALYSH010000121.1 GCA_945485625.1 uncultured Lachnospiraceae bacterium
CGGATAATCTCTGCCAGAACACGCTGTACCTCCCCGTTAATACGGGTATTCTTTACACTGTTTCTTCTCATTTACTATCATCTTCCTTTTTTCATCCCCAAAGGGGGGAAGGAGATGCCCCCTAGCGGGGTACCTCCACCATAATATACGCTTCCACAATATCCAGCTCCTGCATCTGATCGAAGCCCTCAAATACCAGACCGCACTCGAAGCCGGCCTTCACTTCCTTCACATCATCCTTAAATCTCTTCAGGGATGCCAGCTCGCCTTCGTAAATCTGCTTTCCTTCTCTGGAAATACGAATCTTGCAGTTTCTCTGGAACTGTCCATCCAGGACATAGGAACCTGCAATGTTACCCACTGCGGATGCCTTGAATATCTGGCGAACCTCTGCATGACCGATTACCTTCTCTTCATATACAGGATCCAGCATACCCTTCATGGCAGCCTCGATATCCTCAATTGCCTGATAAATGACACGATACAGTCTGACATCCACGCCTTCTCTTTCGGCAGTAGCCTTTGCCGCAGAATCCACCTTAACATTGAAGCCGATGATGATTGCATTGGATGCGCTGGCCAGAGTAACGTCGGACTCGTTGATTGCACCTACACCGCCATGGATGCACTTTACAACCACCTCCTGGTTGGTCAGCTTAAGAAGGGACTGCTTTACAGCCTCCACACTACCCTGTACGTCAGCCTTCACGATCAGGTTCAGTTCCTTCAGATTACCCTCCTGAATCTGGGAGAACAAATCATCCAGAGACATTCTGCTCTTGGTTTCCTCAAGCATCTTTTCCTTATTCTGAGCCATGTAGGTTTCTGCATAGCTCTTTGCAGTCTTGTCATTCTCATGAGCCAGGAATACTTCACCGGCGCTGGGTACATCGGACAGACCTAAGATTTCTACCGGAGTGGAGGGACCTGCTTCCTTTACTCTTCTGCCCTTATCATCTATCATGGCACGAACCTTACCATAGCAGGAACCTGCGGAGATAAAGTCACCCACATGAAGGGTACCCTTCTGAACCAGTACGGTTGCAACAGGACCACGTCCTTTATCCAGCTCAGCCTCAATTACAAGACCACGGGCCTTTCTCTTAGGATTTGCTTTCAGCTCCAAAATATCCGCAGTCAGGAGAATTGTTTCCAGAAGATCTTCAATACCCTGACCGGATTTTGCCGATACCGGTACAAACTCCGTATTTCCACCCCAATCGGTAGCCACAAGCTCATACTCGGTAAGCTCCTGCTTTACACGTTCAATGTTTGCAGCGGGCTTATCAATCTTGTTTACTGCAACAATAATCTCAATTCCGGCAGCCTTGGCATGGTTGATTGCCTCGATTGTCTGGGGCATTACACCATCATCTGCTGCAACCACCAGAATTGCAATATCGGTGGAATTTGCACCACGCATACGCATTGCGGTAAATGCCTCATGTCCGGGGGTATCCAGGAAAGTAATCTTCCTTCCGTCCAGATTAACGGTGTAAGCACCGATGTGCTGGGTAATACCACCTGCTTCCTTATCGGTTACGTTGGTCTTACGGATTGCATCCAGCAGGGAGGTTTTACCATGGTCAACATGACCCATAACACAGATAACGGGAGGTCTTTCTACCAGATCCTCTTCCTTCTCCTCATCCTCCTTCAGGAGTTCTTCAATCACATCAACCTTTACTTCCTTCTCACAGAGAATCTCATACTCCATAGCGATATTCTCTGCATCCTCATAAGAAATCTCCTGGTTAACCGTTACAATCTTACCCTCCAGGAAGAGCTTCTTGACAATAGCGGAGGGCTGAATCTTCATCTTGTCAGCCAGGTCCTTAATGGTAATGGTCTCCGGAAGGGTGATTACCTTGATTACTTCCTCTACCACCTCTTCCTTTTTCTTCTCAGGCTTGATGAAGCGGCCGGGCTTATTCTTTAATGCCTCGTCCTCCTCATACATATAATCCTTCTTATTCCGTTTATCCTTTTCCTGACTCAGACGTCTCTTATCTTCCTCGCGCTTCTTTTCAATATCCTTACCGGGAGCTTCTCCGCCGAAGCCGCCCTTTGCGCCGGACTTGTCACGGTTATCACGATTGTCACGGAAGTTTCCGGGCTTTCCGCCTCTTCCGCCATCCTTATTGAAACCGCCATCCTTATTGAAGCCGCCGTCCTTGTTGAAACCGCCGGGACGTCTGTCACCCTGGCCCCCATCGGGTCTGGCCGGTCTGTTGTTAATGCCGCCCTGCTGTCTGTCACCGTAGGGTCTGTCGCTTCTCTGCGGTCTGTCGCCAAAGGGTCTCTGGCCTCCCTGACCATTCTGTCCGTTTCTGCCGTTGTTCATCTGACCGCCGGCAGGTCTGCGGTCGCCCTGGTTGAAGGGACGTCCCTGTCTGTCACCCTGAGGTCTGTCACCCTGGGGGCGATTATTCTGAGGCCTGTCGTTTCTCTGGGGTCTCTCATTATTCTGGGGCCTTGCCTGAGCCTGCTCCCTGGGCTGCTCTGCGGGCTTTGCCGCCTCTGCCTGCTGTTGTACCGGCTGCTGTTGTACCGGCTTCTGCGGACGTACAGGAGTGTTGGGCTGCATCTGTACGCTGGGGGTGGGCGAAGGAGGAGTCAACGGCTTGATGGGACGAACAGGAGCCTGAGGTCTTACGTTATTCTGTCCATTATGATAGCCGTTCTGGGGTCTTGCATCCTGTCTGGGTCCATTGTTGCTTCCGGGACGCTGTCCGGGCATCTTGGAATTCTGAGGATTGCTTACAAAGATAATCTTTTTCTTCTTCTTCGCATCTGCATCCGTATCCTTGGAGGCTTCCGCTTTGGGAGCAGCCTTGGTCTCCTCCGTCTTAGGAGCCTCAGTCTTAGGGGCTTCCGTCTTGGGAGCTGCAGACTTGGGTGCCTCAGCCTTCTTTCCACCAAATGCCTCACGTACCATTGCCACCTCTGCATCCTCCAGTCCGCTGGACGCGGTCTTTACCACACCTTTTTCCTGCAGAAAACTTATAATATCCTTACTCTGTTTATCAAACTCTTTTGCGATTTCATGTACCTTTATTTTCGCCATTCTTTACCTCCATTTTTGCTCACAGCATTCCCTGGGATTCTGAAAGCAGCTTCAACACTGCATTCGCCAAACCTTCTTCACACACAGCCAGGGAAGACCGAAGCTCCTTGCCGATTGCCTGACCCAGTTCTTCCTTTGTGCCGTACTCATACACCGGGACCTCATAATACGAGCACTTATCATGAAATAATTTTCTGGTATTTTCCGAGGCATCCTTTGCGACGATCACCAGCATTGCCTTACCGCTTCGCACCGCATCGATAGTCTGGAACTCTCCGCTGACCAGATTGCGTCCTCTCATTGCCAGTCCCAGAAGGGAATAGACTTTATTCTGTTTCAAGCTCTTCATACTCCCTTTCCAAGGCATCATATACTTCACTGCCGATACTCATTTTAAAGGAACGCTCCAACCCTTTATTCTTACGGGCTTTTTTGAGGCACTCCGCACTCTTACAAACATATGCGCCTCTGCCGTTCTTCTTTCCTGTTGCATCCAGACAAATTTCACCCTCCGGTGTTTTGATGACGCGTATCATCTCTTTTTTGCCCTTCATTTCACCACATCCGACACATTGTCTTAAAGGAATTTTCTTTGCCATACATACCTCTTATTCTTCGTAGGATTCTTCCTCACTGTATTCGTCATAATCCTCGTCCAGATAATCCTCATAGCGGAAGCCGGGCGCATCCTTTGCCTGAGTCTCGGACTTAATATCAATCTTGTATCCGGTCAGTCTTGCTGCCAGACGTGCGTTCTGACCTTCCTTACCGATAGCAAGGGATAACTGATAGTCCGGCACTACCACCTTGGCAGTCTTTTCGTCGGGATCTGCAAATACCGCTACAATCTTTGCAGGGGACAATGCATTCTGAATCAGATTTCCGGGATTTTCATCCCAGTTCACAATATCGATTTTCTCACCGCGAAGCTCCTCTACGATAGCATTTACTCTTGCTCCGTTCATACCCACACAGGCACCTACCGGATCCACATTGGGATTGTTGCTCCGCACCGCAATCTTGGTTCTGCTGCCTGCCTCCCTGGCGATGCTCATAATCTCTACGGTACCGTCCTTAATCTCGGTAACCTCGGACTCGAACAATCTCTTCACCAGTTCCGGATGAGTACGGCTTACATTGATACGGGGTCCCTTAGGAGTGCTCTTTACTTCCAGAACATAAACCTTGATACGGTCGGTGGGTTTGAATACCTCACCCTTAATCTGCTCGCTTTCAAGAAGCATTGCATCCGCCTTACCCAGGTTGATGCTGATGTTCTTTCCTACATAGCGCTGGACAACGCCTGTAACCACATCCTTTTCCTTCTCGAAATACTGATTGTAGATAACGCTTCTTTCTTCCTCCCTGATTTTCTGCAGAATGACGTTCTTTGCGTTCATGGTGGCAATACGTCCGAATTCCTTGGACTTAATCTCTACATGAAGCACATCGCCAACCTGAGCCTTCTTGGAAATCGCCTTCGCATCCTCCAGGCAAATCTGCAGACAATCATCTTCCACTTCATCCTTGGTTTCTACAACCTCCTTCTCTGCATATACCAGAAAATCGCAGGTTTCGCGATTGATTTCTACCTTGATATTGTCTGCTTTGCCAAAGTGGTTCTTGCAGGCAGTCATCAGGGAATTCTCAATTGCTTCAAACAGAGTTTCCTTGCTGATTTCCTTCTCCTTCTCCAGTATATCCAGTGCTTCCATCAATTCCTTATTCATTATTTCCTCCATTCCGGCCCGGGCCTTTGTTTTCTATTTTTGCAATTGGCATCCCGCCTAAAAATCCAATGTCAATCGTATCAAAGCAATATTCTTACGGGCAAAGCTTCTTTCCTGCCCATCCACTGTAATGGTTATGCTTCCTTCATCAAAGCCTTTTAATTCACCGACGAACTCCTTACACTTATCCACCGGCTCAAACACCTTGATTTCCACTTCCTCCCCAATGCTCTTCTGCAAATGCTTATCCTTCTTTAAGCTTCTTCCCAGACCGGGGCTGGAAACCTCCAGAATATAAGCATCCGGGATGAAATCATCCCGATCCAGCGCATCGGACAATGCTCTGCTCACCGTCTCGCAATCAATAATATTGACTCCGCCCGGCTTGTCAATATATGCTCTCAGGTAATAATCGCTGCCCTCCTTCACATATTCGACATCGTAGATTTCGATTCCCAAAGGGGAAACAATGGGCAACAACAGAGCCTCTGTTTTCTCCTCATAGGTTACTCTCTTTGACATGGGCTACCTCTTTTCCTCCTAACAAACAATTAAGAGTGGCACCGGCCACTCTTAATACACTAAAACTATTAACATGTGAATTATAGTCCTGCGAAAAGCATTTGTCAACCATTTTTTTCGAAATAACGAATCCGGGCTAATTCTTAGTCC
>CALYSH010000122.1 GCA_945485625.1 uncultured Lachnospiraceae bacterium
GAAACAGCCCGTTTGATGCACTGTGATGCCATTCATCCGGGATATGGATTCCTGTCTGAGAATGCTGAATTTGTAAAGAAATGTGAAGAAAACCACATTCCCTTTATCGGTCCGTCCGCCGAGATAATCCGCAAAATGGGGGATAAGCAGGCGGCCCGGAAATTAATGATTGAAAACGATGTACCGGTTGTCCCGGGATCCAGGGAGCTGATAAAAGATGTGACCGAAGCATTACAGCTCGCTGAAGAGATTGGGTATCCGGTGCTGATAAAGGCATCTGCCGGAGGCGGTGGGAAAGGAATGCGGAAAGCGTTTTCGCCTGAGGAACTGGCTTCTGCCTTTCAGACTGCAAGGGCAGAGGCAAAGGCAGCCTTTGGAAATGATGATATGTATATGGAAAAGCTTGTCCTGAATCCCCATCATATTGAGTTTCAGATTCTGGCAGATAAAACCGGAAGTACCATATATCTGGGAGAGAGGGATTGCTCCATCCAGAGAAATAATCAGAAGCTGTTAGAGGAGTCACCCTCCGCCTTCCTGTCGGATGCACTTCGGAAGGAAATGGGTGAGGTTGCGGTACGGGCTGCCAGGGCGGCAGGCTACTATAGTGCCGGAACCATCGAATTTGTAATGGATGATGAGGGGCATTATTACTTCATTGAAATGAATACCAGGATTCAGGTGGAGCATCCCGTGACAGAGGAAATCACCGGAATCGATCTGATCCGGGAACAGATTCGGATTGCAGCGGGAATGAGGCTTGGAATCCGTCAGGAGGATGTGCAGTTCAGACAACATGCCATTGAGTGCAGAATCAATGCACAGGCTCCCGGAAAGATCCGCTTCCTGCACTTTCCGGCCGGCTTCGGAGTTCGTGTGGAGAGTCATATTTACAACGGGTATGAGGTGACTCCCTTTTATGATTCCATGCTGGCAAAGGTGATTGCTACCGGGAAGACCAGGCTGGAGGCGGTTCGAAGAATGCGAAGAGCATTGGAGGAACTGATTATTGATGGTGTGCCTACCAATTATGAGTTTATGCACCTGCTGACCTATCATCCTTCCTTTCTGAAGGGAAATTATAATACCGGTTTCTGGGAAGAAAACCACAAAACCATTGAGAAGTGGTTAGAGGAAGGAATGGGTGACAATGACCATTGATGATATTTTCAAGCAGAGAAAGAAACGGTGGAATTCACTGATTCGAATCCGGAGAAACGAAACCGTAGAAGAATGTGAATGCCCGAAATGTAAGCAGAGGGAAACAGTAGATAAGGTACGTGCAAATAAATGGGTCTGCAGAAATTGCGGCTATTATCTTTCCATGGCTCCCATGGAGCGAATTCAGATGGTATGCGATGAAGGCAGTTTCCGGGAGATGAACGGGGATTTTACTTCAGAGGATCCATTGCACTTTCCGGATTATGGAAAGAAATTGACAGCCCTTCATAATGCAACCGGTCAGACGGATGCCTTTGTATCGGGTGTATGCAGGATTGCCGGTATCAAGGTGGCTCTCGGAGTGCTGGATTCCAGATTCCTTATGGGCAGCATGGGGACGGTAGTGGGAGAAAAAATCCTTCGACTGACCGAGTATGCCGGAAGGAAGAAGCTGCCGCTTATCATTTTCAGCGCCAGCGGTGGTGCCAGAATGCAGGAGGGGTTGTTTTCCCTGATGCAGATGGCGAAGACGGCGGCAGCGGTAGATCGTTTCAAACAAAACGGAGGATTGTTTCTATCCTTCCTGACCAATCCTACCACCGGTGGAGTGAGCGCCAGCTTTGCCAGCCTGGGTGATATCATTCTGGCGGAGCCGGATGCACTGATTTGTTTTGCAGGCCCCCGTGTCATTCAGCAGACCATCGGTCAGACACTTCCGGAGGGCTTCCAGCATGCAGAGTTTCTGCTGGAGCACGGAATGCTGGACGCAATCGTGGAGCGGGAGAAATGCAGGGAAACACTTTATAAACTGTTGGCCTGGCATCAGAAGTAATGATTGTATGCTGAATTGTGTTTTTCCACGAATTTGCATATTTCTTGACCGACGCGCTTCCGCTCCAGCGGTCACGTAGCGGTACTAAGGTTCGCATGCCAGAGCAAACCGAGCTTCGCTCCGAGAAACGTCACGTTGATAATTCGTGACGTTTGGTTTGCGACCTTAGGGTCGGTTAAGAAAATGCAAATCCGTTGGAAACACAATTCAGAAAAATGGAGTGCATATGGGTACAAAAAAACAGTTGACACCCTATGAAAAGGTTTTGACGGCAAGGGATGTGAAGCGTCCCGGAATCATGGAATATATTGATATGCTGTTTGATGATTTTATGGAGCTGCATGGGGACAGGCTTTATCGGGATGATACATCCATCGTGGGTGGAATTGCCCTGTTTCATGGAATGCCGGTAACCGTCATTGGAAACCGAAAGGGAAAAAACACGGAAGAAAATATTCAATATAATTTTGGCATGACATCGCCGGAGGGATTCCGGAAGGCAGTGAGACTCATGAACCAGGCCGAGAAATTCGGACGGCCGGTTATCACCTTTGTGGATACGCCGGGGGCATATCCGGGGCTGGAGGCGGAAAGCAACGGGCAAAGTAATGCCATTGCAGAAAGCATTGCAAGGATGAGCTGCTTAAAGGTTCCCACGGTTGCGGTGATTACCGGAGAAGGAAGCAGTGGTGGGGCTTTGGCACTTGCTGTGGCAGATTCGGTATGGATGCTGGAGAATGAAGTGTATTCCATCCTTTCTCCGGAGGGCTTTGCCAGTATTTTATGGAAGGATGCCAAGAGGGCTCCTGAGGCCTGTGAGATCATGAAAATCACTGCGGAGGAGTTAAAGGAGTTTGGACTGATTGACGGTATTATTCCGGAAGGGAAAAAGCTGTTTCCTGCATTGGATAAAATGTTTCTGGCAGAGCTTACCAGACTTGGAAAGTTTAGTGGTTCTGCCCTGGCTGCGAATCGCTATCAGAAGTTCAGACGAATGGATGGACTGTATAAAAATACGTCCGCATGGGACGGAAAGGCACGGATTTCGAATTGAAGGGATTAAAAATTGTAGCGACAGGCAAGGCATTACCAAAGCACAGCCTGACAAACGAGGATATGAGTAAGCTTGTGGACACCAATGATGAGTGGATTGTAACAAGAACAGGGATTCACAGCAGATTTCAGTGCCGGGAAGAAAGCTGCCTGTCATTGGCAGTGGGTGCGGCAAGGAATGCCATGGAATCCGGGGGAATCAGACCGGAACAGATCGGCCTGGTTTTGGTGGCTTCCCAGACTGCGGATTATGCGTTTCCCTCCACGGCCTGCATGATCCAGAAGGAATTGGGGCTTGGTGAGGAGGTTATGGCCTTCGATATCAGTGCGGCATGTACGGGCTTTTTGTTCAGCTTAGGAACTGCAAGAGGGTTACTGGAAGCTCTTAAGAAGCCGTATGCACTGTTAATCGGAAGTGAACAGCTCTCCCGTATCATTGATTATACGGACCGCGGAACCTGTATTTTGTTTGGGGATGGCGCGGGAGCCGTGATTGTGGAAGCCGCGGAGAAGGAATTCTATCAGAAGAGCTGGTCCAGAGGGGATATCGGAGCACTGAGCTGTCCGGGTCTTGGAAAAGAAGGGCAGCACATTCAGATGAACGGCAGTGAGGTGTTTCGATTTGCGGTAACTGCCATGCAGCAGGGAATCAGTGAAGTGCTGGCGGAGAAAGGACTTACCATGGATGACATTGCTCATGTGGTGTGCCATCAGGCCAATGCACGAATTATCGGGCATGTGCAGAAGAAGTTTCCGGGACAGGAAGAAAAGTTTTTTATCAATATAGACCATTACGGAAATACTTCGGCGGCAAGTATCCCCCTTGCCCTGGATGATTTGAACAAGGCAGGACGATTAAAGCCGGGACAGAAGATCATTTGCGTAGGATTTGGCGCCGGACTGACCTGGAGCTGCGCATTGTTGGAATTATAAAGCCATTTGGAAGGAGAACGTCTCATGAGATTGGACAAAATGTTGGGAATTAAATACCCCTGTATTCAGGGTGGTATGGCAAATATTGCCACCGGCGAATTCGCTGCGGCAGTGAGTAATGCAGGAGGTTTGGGATTGATCGGAGCAGGTGGTATGAATACCGAGATGCTGAGAGACCACATTCGCAGGTGTAAGGCTCTTACGGATAAGCCCTTTGGTGTGAATCTGATGCTGATGAATCCGGATGCTCCGGAAATGGCTAAGATGATTGTGGAGGAAGGCGTGAAGATTGTCACCACCGGTGCAGGCAGCCCTTCCTCTTATATGCCCATGTGGAAGGAAAACGGAATGATTGTGATGCCGGTGGTATCCAGTTCTCTTCTGGCGAAGAAGATGGAATCCATGGGAGCGGATGCAGTGATCGCAGAAGGTACCGAGAGCGGCGGACATGTGGGTGAGATGACCACTATGGCCCTGGTTCCCCAGATTGTGGATGCCGTATCCATTCCCGTCATAGCAGCCGGGGGAATCGCGGACGGAAGACAGCTGGCAGCTGCATTCTGCCTGGGAGCCATCGGCGTGCAGCTGGGAACCTGTCTGCTGGCGGCAGAGGAATGTCCCATTCATCCTGCGTACAAGGAAGCAGTGCTGAAGGCGAAGGACAACGACACCATAGTAACCGGTCGAATTGCCGGTACACCGGTTCGTATTTTGAAGAATGCAATGGCCAGAGAATATGTTAAGCAGGAGAGAGCCGGCGCAGATAAGATGGAGCTGGAGAAGTTTACCCTGGGGTCTCTTCGCAGGGCGGTTTTTGAGGGCGATGTAAAGACCGGTTCCCTGATGGCAGGACAGGTCGTGGGTCAGATCAAAGAAATTCGCAGCCTGAAGGAAATCTTTGAAAGCATGTGCCGGGAATGTGAACAGGTCATCGGGACCTTGAAGGCAGGAGAATAATTTATGAAGCTTGGAAAGAAAACATTGGAGGTACCTATTCTTCAGGGAGGAATGGGCGTGGGTGTTTCCTTATCCGGTCTGGCAGGTCATGTGGCGAAGTGCGGAGCACTGGGATGCATCAGCTCCGTAAATGCAGGATACCGGGAACCGGATTTTGAGAACAATCCGCTGGAGGCAAACCTTCGTGCGCTAAGAGAAGAGATTCGGAAGGCAAAGGAAATTGCAGGGGGAAAGGGCTTGGTCGCAGTGAATATCATGACTGCGGTAACCCATTATGAGGAAACCTGCAGATGTGCTGTGGAGGCCGGAGCGGATGCCATTATTTCCGGAGCCGGATTACCATTAAAGCTCCCTGCTTATACCAGGGGAACAGATACTCTGTGTGCCCCCATTGTATCCGGCGGACGTGCAGCGGCATTGCTGCTGAAGCACTATCAAAAGCATTATGACTGCGCCCCGGATTTTTTCGTGATAGAAGGAAGCAGGGCCGGAGGACATCTGGG
>CALYSH010000123.1 GCA_945485625.1 uncultured Lachnospiraceae bacterium
CATGGCAAGTGCATCGTCGCTAAGGTCTAATTCGGCGGTGACCAGCGGGATGGAATATGACGAATCAATCCCATATTTCTCTCTATCAGTACCTTTTTCGCTTCCTCATCATTTGCCTGTGCCGCTTCAATCAGTACGGATAGTTCGTCCATGGCTACTCCTCATCCTTCAGCCATGGACCGCAGCATAATTTCTTCTGCATATGTACCTTCGTTCCCTTGCCGGGGGTACTCTCCACCTGTAAATCGTCCATAAAGGCCTCCATAAATGCAAAGCCCATTCCGGACCGCTCCAATTCCGGCCTGGTTGTAAACAGAGGCTCCATAGCTTTTTCAATATCCTCTATCCCGATTCCTTCATCCTCCACATCCACGAATAATATTCCATCCTTCAACATACAGTGAAGCTTCACCTTACAATCGCCGACCGTCCCGTTTACCGGTCTCACCTCCCCATGTCTGGTGTAGCCCTGCGTATTCCCATAACCATGGATAATCGCATTGGTCACAGCCTCCGATACAGCAGTCTTGATATCTGCCAGTTCCTCCAGGGTCGGATTCAGATGAGTGACAAAGGCCGCCACCGCCAATCTCGCCAGGCTCTCATTATTGGATATTCCGTCAAAAATTATTTCCATTTCATTCTTCATTGTTTTACCAAGCCTTTCTTTTTTTATCTGATTTCTACCAGCTTGTTGATGCCGGCCAGCATTAACATCCGTTTAATATAATTGTCTGCATGAATGGCATAGACCTTTCCGCCAAAGCAGGAAATTTTGCGGTACCTCCCCATAATGATTCCGATCCCCGAGGAATCCATAAAATGAGTATTCTCAAAATCAAATACCACATGCATTACCTTGTCCGACAATAAATACTGGTCTGCTTTTTCTGAAATAAAGCCTGCCCTGTGATGATCAATTTCCTGCGGCAGTTTTACCATCAGGCAATTGTCAATAATCTGAAACTCTTCCATATGCCCTCTCCATTCTACAATATTTTCACTTTCCGGAATCGTGTCCCCGGAGGATTCCTCTTTTTTCACTCAAATACGCCCTCTGCATCCCAGAGCCGCCACTTTGTGGCTTTTTCGCATACTAAAAGAGCCTGCAATCATTTGCAAGCTCTTATCCTTGGTACGGTATCACTTATTACTCTTCTGTTTCCAGTTCCTTTTTAAACTGTTGTGCTCTACGCGCATACTCGGTGTCGGGGAATTGCTCTATCACTTGATCATAGGTAGCAATTGCTTCATCGGAATCACCGTTCTTCCGATATGCATTCCCCAGGTCTAACAGGGAGTTCGCATTGGAAGAATCGTAATAAACTGCTTTCTTCAAAAACTCAATGGCAGCCTCAAAGTCCTCATTGCGATAATAGGTATAGCCCTTTTCCCGATAATCCCCGGCAATCTTCGGGCCAACGGTGTTACGAAGCAGATGATAGAGATTTTGGAATTCCTCCGAAGCAGATTCCACATTCATGTCCTGCTCAATACTTTCAAGGGCTTCTGCGGTCTGTTCCAGATTTTCGGTCTCCATATAGATTGCAGCGGCCTTAAGCAGCCTGTCTATAACGCTCATGGTACCGTTCTCACCGGTAATACCGGTCAGTTGTTGATTCAATTCACTGTTTGAATTCTTCAATGCGGCAATCTGATTCTCCAGATTTTTCAGCTCGGAGGTCTTTACATCCAGCTGGTTGCCCCACTTCACCGTCTCCTCCTGAATCTTAATCTGAGCATCCTTCTGCACAGCGGGAACTGCCAGAAAATACATGGCTGCCGCACCTATCACAAGGCCAATCAGAATATTCAAAATGGTAGAAAATCCGCCACCCTTGTTTTCCTTCACATTCAGAGGCTGAATGATAATTTCATTATCACTCTGGTAGCGCATGGTCTCATCCTTTTTGCGTTTGGAAGAAGGCCTGTCCCCCTCGTCCGAAGACAACATATGCTCCACTTCCTTCATATAGCGGAGGCTCTGGGTATTATTCCGGTCAATTCGCAGACATTTCTGAATCTCTTTTCCTGCCTGTTCCCAGTGCTCTCCGTCCATATAAAGCAACGCTAAAAGCAAATGGGCACGAATAAACTTTGGATTTAACGCCAATACCTTTTTCAACTGAATAACTGCAAGATCCTTACTACCCTGCACACAATAGGTATATGCGTAATTATATTTCTTAATGGTCTGGTTAATGGCATCCAGGCGTGACGCATTGGATTGAATCATTCCAATATAATCATCGGCAACATTTTTTTCGGGACGGATGTTCTTACTAATCACCCACTCACTCAGAGCAGCTACCGCCTCGCCCATCTCAAAATACACCAACCCCAGGAGATTTCGGGCTTCGATATTATTCTTATTAAATTTTAAACTCTGCCGCAGACTGTTAATTGCACCGGATAAGTCCCTGACTCCCGCCTTTTCCAGACCCTCATTGTAGAACATATTGGAAACATGCATAATCTTCTTATACAATGAAACGTCCGCTCCGCAGGCGGTACAGTAATCGTGCTCAGACAATTGGCAGCCACAGTTATAACAAAACATGACAAACCTCCTATTGTCCGTTCACATCCACTCCGGACTCCTTAATCATTTTTACCAATAAATCAGCCATATCCGTTAAATCCTGATTGTAAATGGCCTCTTCCGCATCCTCTACCTCAAGGCTTGGATGAAATTTCTTCAGTTCTTCTTCAAAATTAATCATGATTCTTCTCCACGCTCCGCAAGGTATCCACTACCTCTTTCACTTCGCCTACCAAATACAGACTACCCGCCACATATATTCTTTCATCCGGCTTCCTATGGTTTGTCAAAGTCCGAAATGCTTCTTCCACATTAGCAAAACATTCATAAGGAATTCGAATATGACGGGTTTCGGTTATATTCTTCATCGTATCCTGAATTGTAGCCACATCAAGCCTCCGACCGGTTCTCAAGGGCGCAAACACTACTCTTTCGAACAGTCCGGATACAAGAAGCTGATCCAGCATACAAGCATAGTCTTTATCCTTTACCACACCGAACAACAGGCTTCGTTTCCCCTGCCATCCGTCCCCGGAAACCGTCTCCACAAAAGCCCGGATTCCGTCTCCGTTATGGGCTCCATCCACATACACCTCCGGAAGGACTTCTTCCATTCTGCCCTGCCAAAAGCTTTTTTCAACTCCACGGGCAATCTGCTCCTTGGAAATATGTGCTCCGCCATCCAGAATCTCAATGGCCTTCACTGCCAAAGAAGCATTCTCCATCTGATATCTGGCCTGCGTGTGCAAGGTAAGTCTAATATAATCATAATACCGAGTATGCAAACAAAAATCAATGCTTTTATTCTGAAAATCCAAAAAGGAATAGTCCTTTTTCGACACAGCATATGCAGATACACCAAGCTCCCTTGCTCTTTTACAAAAAACGTCCCGAACCGACTCTTCCGTATCCCAGAAAACTACAGGAGCCCCCGAATGAATAATTCCGGCTTTTTCCTCCGCAATCTCCGCCAGAGTATTTCCCAGATACTCCATATGGTCAAGACCGATTCTGGTAATCACCGAAAGTTCTTTTCTGCTTACCGCATTGGTGGCATCCAGCCGGCCACCCAGTCCCGTTTCCAAAATACAGTAATCTGCAGGCGTTCCAGAAAACAATACCATACCAATAAAAAACATATATTCAAAGAAGGATGGATGATACCCCCTGCCTTCCTCCAATTCGTTCCATTCCAACATCTCATAGATTCGCAGGAATGCCTTCAGGAATTCCTCTTTCTCCACCATTTCGCCACGAATCAGAAAGCGTTCTCTCACGTCCACCAGATGAGGAGATGTAAAAACGGAAACCGTAAATCCAGCGGTCTCCAATATAGAACGCAAATAGGCACAAACGCTTCCTTTGCCGTTTGTACCTGCCACGTGAATAATCTTCATATTTCGGTCCGGATCACCAAGCCTGTGCAAAAAAGCCCGGGTGTCCTCCATCGAATTTTTACCGGTAAACCGCGGAATACCAAAAAGGTATTCCACGGCCTCCTCAAATGTTCTATTCACTTGTTTCTTCAAAATATCAATCTCTCTTTTCCCATACAACAGGATATGCTCAAAACCGTCATTCCGTCTCAGCCAAGCTGTGCCAATCTGGTGGTAACCTGTTCCATCATCTGTGTGTACTTGGCAAGCTTTTCCTTCTCCTCTGCAATCTTTGCTTCCGGAGCCTTGGAAATAAAGCGTTCATTGGACAGCATACCGTTTACACGTGCCAGTTCGCCCTCCAGACGCTTCTGTTCCTTCTTCAATCGTTCAATCTCCTGGGCAATGTCAACCAGCTCCGCAAAGGGAATGTACAATGTTGCCCCGGGAATCACTACGGAAACAGCATCGGATGCAATTCCGGACTTATCCTTCTGCATGGTCACCTCATTTGCATATGCCAGGGACGCAAAGAACAGTTTACCCTCGGTAAAGGTATTCAAAATACCCTCGTCCTCACTTACAACAAAGACTGCTGCCTTACGGCTGGGTGCAACATTCATCTCGGTTCTGACGTTACGGATGCCTCTTACTGCTTCCTTTATGGTCTCGATATCCTTCTCTTCCTTTGCAAAGGCACGGCTCTCACTGTAAACCGGCCAAGAGCTGATCATAATGGACTCCTCTTCACTCTGCAGGGTGCAGAAGATTTCTTCCGTAATGAAAGGCATATAGGGATGAAGAAGCTTTAACGCATCAATCAATACGGTCTTCAGGGTCCAGAGCGCTGCGTTCTGGCTTACCGTGTCATCGGAGTTGTAAAGTCTGGGCTTCACCATCTCAATGTACCAGTCACAGAACTCATCCCAGATAAAGTCATAAACCTTCTGAACAGCAATTCCAAGCTCAAAGCTTTCCATATTCTCGGTAACATCCTTTACCAGGGAATTCAGCTTGGATAAAATCCACTTATCAACGGGCTGAAGATCAGAATCTGCAGGCTGTGTTACGGTTTTTCCTTCCATATTCATCATGATGAAACGGGAAGCATTCCATACCTTGTTTGCAAAGTTTCTGGAATTCTCTACTCTCTCATAGTAGAAACGCATATCATTTCCGGGGGCATTACCGGTAATCAGAGTCAGTCTCAGTGCATCCGCACCATACTGGTCAATAATCTCCAATGGGTCAATACCGTTGCCCAGGGACTTGGACATCTTACGCCCCTGACTGTCTCTTACCAGACCATGGAACAAAACGGTCTTAAAGGGCTTCTCCTTCATCTGCTCGTAGCCGGAGAAAATCATACGGATTACCCAGAAGAAAATAATATCATAACCGGTTACCAGAACATCGGTAGGATAGAAGTATTTCAAATCCTCCGTTTCTTCCGGCCAGCCCAGGGTCTCAAAAGGCCAGAGTGCAGAGCTGAACCAGGTATCCAGCGTATCGGGATCC
>CALYSH010000124.1 GCA_945485625.1 uncultured Lachnospiraceae bacterium
CATCCACGAGCAGCACCATAGTCAATTCCCTCTCCTCTTCGAAAACCTTGACGTGAGGAGTGCGCAGACGGGCGGTCACATTCCAGTCCATAGAACGCACATCGTCCCCCCACTGGTATTCCCTGACCTCACTGCGGAGAGAAGAAAGGATCTTGTAAAGGATATTAAGAAGAAGGCTGAGGACGGCAAGGTAGCCATCCGTAATATCCGCAGAGACGGAAATGATGCATTTAAGAAGCTGGCTAAGACAGAGGTTTCCGAGGATGAAATCAAGCAGCTGGAGGATCAGCTTCAGAAGCTCACCGACAAATATATCAAGGATATTGATGTGTTGATGGAGGCAAAGTCTAAGGAAATTATGACCGTGTAGTCCACGGTATAACACGATGGAAGGTCATAAGAGGTAAGTGATGGGTGAAGATTTGAAGATGCCGCGACATGTGGCAATTATTTTGGATGGAAACGGCAGATGGGCAAAGGCAAAGGGGATGCCCAGAAATTACGGACATGTGCAGGGCGCAAAGACGGTGGAGGTGATTTGCGAGGAGGCATATAAGATGGGGATTCAGTACCTGACAGTATATGCTTTTTCCACAGAGAACTGGAATCGACCGAAGGATGAAGTGGATGCTTTGATGAAGCTTCTGCGTAATTACCTGAAAAACTGCCTGAAAACAGCAGAAAAGAACCGCATGTGTGTTCGGATTCTGGGAGATAAATCCGGCCTGGATGAGGATATCCGTGAGAGGATTCAGGAGCTTGAGGAAGCGACGAAGAATAATGACGGTCTTCATTTTCAGATTGCAATCAATTATGGCGGCAGGGATGAATTGGTACGTTCCGTTCGAAAATTGACCCAACGGGTACAACGGGGCGAACTTCAGCCGGAAGAGATCAATGAAGCTATGGTGGAGGAGTGCATGGATACGGCAGGCATTCCGGATCCGGATTTATTGATTCGTACCTGTAATGAGCAGAGAATCTCCAACTTCCTGTTATGGCAGCTGGCGTATACGGAGTTTTATTTTACACCTGTGGCGTGGCCGGATTTCTCGAAGGATGAACTGATGAAGGCGGTGGAGGCTTATAACCGCAGGAACAGAAAATTTGGTGGGCTGAAGGAGGAGTGATATGTTTTGGACCAGATTGGCCAGCGGTATAGTGCTGGCGGTGTTGGCTTTAATCACCATGGGATTGGGTGGAATTCCTCTTTTGGCAGTTTTACTTTTGATTTCTCTGGTGGCGTACCGGGAGTTGTCTAAGGCGCTTCAGATACATACGGAACAGGACAATGCAGGCTTTAATGCGCTGGAGATCGCAGGCTATTTCGGAATTGTCTGCTATTATGCATCGGTGTATTTTGCGGATACGGACACTGTGAAATTTATGGTGATGATTTGTGGAGTGATGGCAATCCTCTGTGTGTATGTGGTCACATTTCCCAGGTTCCATGCCGGGCAGGTGACTGCGGCGTGCTTCTCACTGGTATATGCACCGGTGATGCTTTCCTTTATCTATATGACCAGAGAGTATTCCAATGGGGACGGCGGACATATGGTCTGGCCGATATTAATCAGCTCCTGGGGATGTGATACCTGCGCGTATGTGGTAGGGAAGCTGATCGGAAAACACAAAATTTTCCCGAAGCTAAGTCCAAAGAAATCCCTGGAGGGATGTATCGGCGGCGTATTGGGAGCTGCGCTTATCGGCGGCCTGTACGGTTACTTTTTTGTAGAGCAGGTAGTGCTTCAACAGAAGGTGGCCGGACTGATTGCATTTATCTGTGCGGCAGGTGCGGTGATGAGCATGGTGGGCGATTTGGCGGCTTCCGCCATTAAACGAAATCATAATATTAAGGATTACGGGAAAATCATTCCGGGACATGGCGGAGTAATGGACCGTTTTGACAGTATGATTGTAACCGCTCCTATGATTTACTTATTGACTTTTGTATTAATTAAGTAGATTTCCGAAAGGAATGACTGGAATGAAGAACATAGCAATTATGGGCTCTACCGGTTCCATCGGAACCCAGACCCTGGAGGTGGTTCGAAGCAACCCCTCTCTTAGGGTGAAGGCGTTGGCGGCAGGTAGTAGCGTTGACAAAATAGAAGAACAGATTCGTGAATTCAAACCGGAGCTGGTATGTATGTGGGAAGAGGAAGCAGCCAGAAGCTTGGCTGTGAAAGTTGCTGACCTCCCGGTGAAGGTGCTGTGGGGTATGGATGGCTTGATGGAGATTGCCGTCATGCCGGATGTACAGGTTCTGGTAACGGCAGTGGTTGGTATGATCGGGATTCGCCCTACCATAGCCGCAATTGAAGCCGGTAAGGATATTGCGCTTGCCAATAAAGAGACACTGGTAACCGCAGGACATATTATTATGCCTCTGGCAAAAAAGTGCGGGGTATCCATTTTGCCTGTGGATAGTGAGCACAGTGCTATTTTTCAGTCCTTAAACGGAGAATCCGGGGAGCGTGTTTCCAGAATCCTGCTGACTGCATCCGGCGGACCCTTCCGCGGGAAAAAGCGGGAGGAGCTTCGGGATATTCAGGTGGAGGATGCATTAAAGCATCCCAACTGGTCCATGGGAAGAAAGATTACCATTGATTCATCCACCCTGGTTAATAAGGGGCTGGAGGTGATGGAGGCAAAATGGCTCTTTGGCGTAGATTATGACAATATTGTTGTAGTGGTGCACCCTCAGAGTATCATTCATTCTATGGTGGAATATGTGGATGGAGCGGTGATTGCCCAGCTGGGAACTCCGGATATGAAGCTTCCGATTCAATATGCATTGTTTTATCCGGACAGACAGCCTATGAACGGAAAAAAGCTTGACTTTTACGAATTGGGTCAGCTTACGTTTGAAAAGCCGGACATGGAGAACTTCGACGGCCTTCGACTGGCTTATGAGGCAGCCCGTAAGGGCGGCAGTATGCCAACTGTTTACAATGCGGCAAATGAAAAAGCGGTAGCGCTGTTTTTGGACAGAAAGATTGCCTACCTGCAGATTACGGAACTGATTGAAGAGGCCATGAGCCGTCATAAATTAGTCATAAATCCTTCTGTTGAGGATATATTAATTGCAGAGCGTGAGGTTTATGACTGGGTGGACAGAAAGGTGAAGTAAGCGGATGGGAACTCCGATAATGACTTTTATATTGTTTATTTTGGTATTCGGTGTGGTGGTAATCTCTCATGAGTTTGGTCATTTCCTGCTTGCGAAGGCCAATGGAATTCATGTAGTGGAATTCAGTGTGGGAATGGGGCCTGCCATTTGTTCCTTTCACAAAAAAGAAACCAAATATGTGCTTCGCCTGTTACCCATTGGCGGTGCCTGTATGTTTGAGGGAGAGGACGGCCTGAACGAGAAGGAGGGGGGAGATTCGAAGGGCTCCTTCCAAAAAGCCGGTGTATGGGCCAGAATTTCCACTGTGCTTGCCGGACCGGTCTTTAACTTCATTCTGGCGTCCCTTGTAGCACTGATCATGGTTCAGCTGATTGCCATCAGAGAACCGGTGGCTACTCAGGTGACGGAGGGAGGCGCGGCCTGGGATGCCGGACTTCGGGATGGAGACCGGATTATTTCCATGAATCATGACCGTATCTATTTATATGAAGAGATTTCCCTGGCGATGGCGATGAATAAGGGCAAGGAGATGACCCTGGTTTATGAGCGGGATGGAGAACGTTTTGAAACGACTCTGACCCCTCGCTTTTCGGAGGAGTACAATCGCTATATGATTGGTATCTCCAATGCAACCTTTGCAGAACCCAAGGGTCTGGATTATGTTCGCTATGCCTGGTATGAGGTTCGCTATGGCGTGGTGAATGTGTATAAGAGCCTTGGTATGCTGTTGACCGGGCAGGTGTCCCGGAAGGATGTGGCAGGACCGGTTGGTTTAGCCGTCAACGTGGTGGGTAAGGTGTATGAGGAAACCAAGGAATCCGCCATGGATGTTCTGGTAAATATGTTAAATATCGTAATGCTCTTGTCTGTGAACCTGGGAATCTTCAACCTGCTTCCCATTCCTGCACTGGATGGAGGTCGCCTTGTGTTCCTGCTGGTGGAGCTGGTACGGGGCAAACCCATTCCTCCGGAGAAGGAAGGCATGGTTCATTTCGTGGGAATGATGTTCTTTTTTGCACTGATGATAGTTATCTTTTTCAATGATTTGGTGAATATTTTTGGCTAAAAATGCTTTCGGGTTATCAGATATTGCCGAAATGAAAGGGATGGTCTTTGGGGCTTGATTTTTCCGCCTTTTCACCCTATACTGAAAGTATCATTTGAACTGAATAAACCATTCTATAAAAGGAGAAACGCTATGAAATTTTTTATTGATACCGCTAAGGTAGAAGACATCAAAAAAGCAAATGACATGGGAGTTATCTGTGGCGTTACCACAAACCCTTCCCTGATTGCAAAGGAAGGAAGAGTATTTGAAGAGGTTATCGCTGAAATCGCTTCCATCGTTGACGGACCCATCAGTGGTGAGGTTAAGGCTACTACCGTTGATGCAGAGGGTATGATTGCAGAAGGCAGAGCGATTGCTAAGATTCATCCCAACATGGTAGTTAAGATTCCTATGACCGTTGAGGGATTAAAGGCTTGTAAGCAGCTGACCGCAGAAGGCATTAAGACCAACGTTACCCTGATCTTTTCCGCAAACCAGGCTCTTCTTGCTGCCCGCGCAGGTGCTACCTATGTATCTCCTTTCCTGGGTCGTCTGGATGACATCAGCCAGAGAGGTGTGGATCTGATTCGTGAGATTTCCGAAATCTTTGCAGTAGCAGGTATTGAAACCGAGATTATCGCAGCAAGCGTTCGTAACCCGATTCATGTTACCGACTGTGCTCTTGCAGGTGCTGATATCGCTACCGTTCCTTATGCAGTCATTGAGCAGATGACCAAGCATCCTTTGACCGATGCAGGTATTCTGAAATTCCAGGCAGACTACAAGGCAGTATTCGGCGAGTAATTGATGATGAGATAAAGAAAAGCCGGGACGGATATCCGCCCCGGCTCTTTGTTTGCAGATTTACTTCATCTGCTCTTCCTGCTTCTTAATCATACGACGAACCATCTCGCCGCCGATGGAACCTGCCTCACGGCTGGTCAGGTCACCGTTGTAACCCTCCTTCAGGTTTACACCAAGCTCAGAAGCAACCTCAGTTTTGAAACGATCCATTGCTGCCTTAGCTTCAGGAACTTCAGTTCTATTACTCTGATTAGACATATTTTTCACCTCCGTCTTTTTTCAGGTTTCTGTTTTCAGATAAGTACATACAAGCACTTATCCGAAAACTTTGTTTCGATTGTGTTTGTAC
>CALYSH010000125.1 GCA_945485625.1 uncultured Lachnospiraceae bacterium
TAACAAATGTATTTCGGGGCGCCTTCCAAATATCAGAACAAGCCAAATGCCCCCATGATTACATTAAGGACAGTATAACATAAAAAATGCAACTCGCAAAGAGCGAATTGCATTTTTTCGCAAGATTTTTAACGAGGGATTTTTGCCCTCAAAGCAGGAATGTCTCTAACAACCGTTCCAGGTGCCAGAGGAAATCCTCCCGCAGCACAGTTTCTTCTATGACCAGAAGGTCCTGTCTCCACACCTCATCGCCGATACAGTAATCCACCTTTCCCACCACACTCCCCGCATAAACAGGCGCCCTGAGGGTCTGCTTCAGATAGCATTTCCTTACCACCTGCTCCTCCTCTCTCATGAGCACCTCGGTGCATTGATTCTCCTCCGGTTTCTCAAAAACCACCGGTGTTACATAAGCCCTCTCTTCGGGATTCTCACACCGGCCTCCCTCCACCGGGATAGGTTTTAAGATTTTATCATAATATTCCCTGCTTCCCTCCGTGATGTTCCGCTTTTCAAATTTTTCCAGTCCGTAATTCATCAGGGTTCTGGTATCGGACCATTTATAGGTTTTGTGATTGGGCCAGCCGCAGGCCAGAAGCGCCACCACAAGCACCTTCCCGTCCCGTTTTAAGGCTCCCACATAGCAGTACCCCGCCTTGTTGGTAAACCCGGTTTTCCCGCTGATCATTCCCTCCATCATCTGTAAAAAAGCGTTATGATTGGAGCAGGAAAAAAATCTGCGGTTTGCGGAAAAGCTGTAATGTGCGGTCCCGGTGATCTTCAAAAACTCAGCTGCCTTCGGGGATTCCAGAATACAATATCTCATAATTCGTGCCAGCTCCGTTGCGGTTGTCATATGCTCCTTCCGAATTGTCTCCCCCTTTTCATTTGTCCATTCCACCGCTCCGTCCAGTCCGTTTGGCGTCACGAAGAAGGTTTGGGTCAGTCCCAGTTCTTTCGCCTTCTCATTCATCTTCTCTGCGAAGGCTCCCACGGCGCACTTACTCTCCTCCGGGGTACGGGATCCTGCATCCGCGATGTTGTCCCCACTGTCCTGTTCTTTCCCTCCCACATGCTCCGCCAGCACCACGGCGGAATCATTGTGGGATTCCAGCATCAGAGAATACAACAGATCCTCCACACGGTATTCTTCCCCCTTGCGCACATTTAGCTTCACCTGCGGCTGGGAGGCCGCATAGGAAGATACCTGTGCCACCTCATTTCCATCCACCGATTCCAGCACCAGAATACAGGTCATGATTTTGGTGGTACTTGCCATGGCCATGGGTTCATCTGCATTCCTTCCATACAATACCCTGCCGGATTCCCCATCCATCAGTACCGCCCCTGTGGCATACAGGCGAAGTTCCTCCGTTTCTTTGGCAGCGCACACGGCTCCACCCGCCCGGCCCAATACAAGCATGCATACAAAAAGCCCGCAAAGAAAGCGTTTCCACTTTCCTGCAGGCCCATATACTCTCCATATCATCCTATTCACAAGCTTCATTGAATCATCCATCCCCAGCTTCCTTTTTGCCCGGCGTTCCGGGGTAACAACATCACCTTCCGTGATACGCCCGAGGGCAATCAGAGCAGGAACGCGGCACACTACACTATATGATGTGCCTCTTCCGATTATACTTCCAGATTCAGCTGAAGCTGCACCTCTTCCTGTGCCTGCTGCTTGAATTCCTCCAGCTGAACCGGATTCAATTCCGGCAGCTCCTCCAGACTCTTTACGCCAAAGCAACGTAAAAACTGCTCCGTGGTTCCGAAAAGCAGGGGTCTGCCCGGCGCGTCCAGCCTTCCCAGCTCCGTGATCAGATCATACTCCAGCAGCTTGTTGATTGCATGGTCACAGCTGACACCGCGGATTCGCTCAATATCCATTCTGGTAACCGGCTGCTTATATGCGATAATGGACAAGGTTTCGATTACCGTATCCGTAAGGGTCATCTTTCTGGGGTTTTTGGCAATCTGAATCAGATATTCATACATCTCCGGTTTCGTGCAAAGCTGCACGGAATCGTCAAACCATGCCAGCATGATTCCCCTGTTCTCCTCTTCATATTTTTGCTGCATCTCCTCCAGAATCTTTTTGGTGGTCCGCACGTTTTCACCGATTACTTCGGCCAGCTTACTGACTTCCACGCTCTCCCCCATGGTAAAAAGGATTGCCTCAATCACTGCCTCTTCCTGTACTCTTTCCATACGTCTGCTCCTGCCTGTCATGCCACATTGGACTCTATCATAATATCATCGAACAATTCTTCCTGACGGATACTGATTTTTCCAAGCTTCATCAGCTCCAAAATAATCAGGAAGGTAACAATTATCTCCGCCTTGCTCTCCTGTTTTTCCAGGAGCTTTCGGAAGCTGAAGGAATGATTGGTCATACAAACAGCCTCCACATACAGCATTTTGGCTTCCATGTCAATCTCTTCCTTTTCAATCTTTCCGTACTGGCTTCGAATCGGGTCTATCTTATCCTCCTGTCTGCGTATCACCTGTCGGAAGATTTCATGCAGCTTATTCAGATTCATTCCCTCCACCAGTTCATCGTAGTTGATGGGAGGCTTATATGCAGCCACCTCTTCCGGGAGCTTCTGTTCACGGTACAGGGTTTTGGCCGCATCCACCTGCCTGTCCCGAAGCTCCGCAGACATATACTTATACATTTTGTATTCCAACAGCTTCTGGACCAGCTCCGCTCTGGGATCCTCCTCTTCCCCCTCCTCGTTTACCTGGGCGGGAAGAAGCATTCTGCACTTAATATCCAGAAGGGTTGCCGCCATCACCAGAAACTCACTCATTACATCGCAGGTACGGGTATTCAGGGCTTCCCGGGCATCCGGCTCCTTCGATAAATCCTCCGCCTGTTCTGCGGCAGCGCTCTCCGCGGTCATCTGCCTTACATACTCCATATACTGCTCTGTGATTTCTACAATGGGGATATCATAAATATCCACCTTATTCTTTTCGATCAGATGAAGCAACAGGTCCAAGGGTCCCTCAAACGCTTCCAGTTTCACCGAAATAGCCATATTTCTATCCTCTTATTTCTACAATGGTTCAAAGCATAATACCCAGAGCTCCGCCGGATTAAACAGCCGGAAGGGTATGGTATGCTCTCCTAACCCCCTGTCCACCAGCATCGTGGATCCTCCCTTATGGAAAATCCCTCCGTCATACCTGGGAAACAGTCTCACATTGGGCGACAACACTCCCTTTCCCCAGAAGGGCACCCGGACAATTCCTCCATGCACATGTCCGGAAAGAACCAGGTCTGCCCCCCAGGCCGCATAATTGGGGAAGTAATCCGGATTGTGAGCCAGCAGCACGGAATAAAACTCCTTCTTACACTCTCCCAGGGTATCCCTCAAATAGGAATCCTCCATAACCGGAATCCGGAATCGAACATAAAACCGTTTGTCCATCTCCAGTCCGGTCACCCGGATTCCATATTCCTCAAGCAAGGTACTCTCATTCACCAGCGGGGCAATGCCGATTTCCTCAAATGCCTTTGCAAGCTTCTCCGCCATATCCCCATAGGTTCCCGGATACAGCTTCAGTCTCTGCTCATGATTGCCGTTCCCATAACAGATTGGGCAGATTTCGGAAAGCTTTTTTAAAAACTCCAGAGTTTTTTCAAAGCTCTTCCCCGGTTTGGCGGTAATCATGTCCCCGGCAATCAAAATAAAGTCCGGTTCACACTCCCGAATTTTTGCAAGTAACAATTCATTATTTTTGCCGTACTGTTTATTATGCAGATCGGACAATACAACAGCCCTGCAGGGTTTCCGTATCCGGGAATCCCGCAGGGTCAATTTCTGAACCGTAAAACGAGTGGTGTCATACAGCATAAGCCACAGCATCGCAATAAACAGTACAATGAATAGGATAAATAAATACATCAAAACTCTTTCCCACATGCCACCCTGTTCCTTCCGGGTGAATTATACCATATTCTCAGCCATTATAAAAGAAAAAAACAAAGAGTTTTTTTCAGGTAGTCCACATATCCGGCCCGTTCCATATCCCGGTCATACAGGATGGGAACCGATCCGATTTTCTTCCCCTCCAGATAATACACGGCTTCCCCGGCCTGTTCCCCGGTCTTCACCGGTGCATCCACCTTCTCCGGAAGCTCCAGTCGTTTCTCTACGGAATCCAGTTTTCTTCCTTCCGTGTCCACATATCGAAATTCCCCTTCATAGCGAATGGGCACCCGGTCCTCCAGGCCTCCCACGATGGGTAAATCCTGCAATTTCTCCTGATTTTCATCCACATACAGCTTTACCGTACCAGATCCATAGGTCAATAAGGTCTGTGCCTCAGAAAACCGTATCTTTGAGCTTTCTGACCCAAGCACCACCGCAATCAGGTCGATCCCGTCCTTCCTGGCCGTAGCACTGAGACAATATTTGGCCTTCCCGGTACAGCCGGTTTTCAGCCCTGTAGTGTACTGATACTGTTTTAACAGTTTATTGGTACTGCTTAAGCCAAAACGGCTCTCCCCCTGCTTGGTCACGTGGGTTATATCCTCCATCCAAATTTGTGTGTAACCATAGATTTCCGGATATTTGGTGATCAGCTCCCTGGACATGATGGCCACATCTCTTGCCGTAGTATAATGGTCATCCGAGTCTGTCAGTCCGCAGCAGTCCACAAAATGTGTATTCACCATTCCAAGCAGAAAAGCCTTTTCATTCATCTTTTCCACAAAAGCCTCTTCACTTCCGGCTATATGCTCTGCCACCGCCACGGATGCATCATTCCCGGAGGAAACCGCAATGCATTTCAACATAGTATCCAGGGTCTGAACCTCTCCCTGGGCCAGATACACCTGTGAGCCACCCATTTTGCTGGCATTCTCACTGACAAGCACCTGATCCGAAAGGGAAGCATTCCCCGCCTTTATCTGTTCCATTGTAAGAAGCATTGTCATGACCTTGGTTACACTGGCCGGGCTCCTCTTGATATCCGCCCCCTGTTCAAATATGACACGTCCCGTGGATGCCTCCATCAAAATGGCCGACTCTGTTGTAATCTCCACATAAGCCTTACTATGTAGCGGCATCCCAAGCATCAGGGCAATACATAATAAAATCCCCAAAAGACTGTGATACCGTTTTCGAATTCTGTGCATAAAAAAGCCACGCTCCCATTCCTGTTCTAATACAGAATATGGCGGCGTGACCTGGAATAGACCTTTACTTTTTATTCCGGAATACCTTTTTTAACTGGGTAATATAATCTATACCCACAATTAACAGAATCACGCAGATAAAAATAATTCCAACCCTTCGCTCCACCAGATCAGCAACCATCATT
>CALYSH010000126.1 GCA_945485625.1 uncultured Lachnospiraceae bacterium
CACTGGCACGCCCTGCACAGGTAGTACACACAACCATAAAGAAGGCATGCTCCGCACCAAATGCATCCGCGGCCAGCTCTTCCGCTTCCTTGATGACCGACACCGGATGGCAGAGGTTGTCCAGGGGTTTCATGGAGTTGACATCTATCCCCACACAACGCTCCCCCAAAAGGTCAACCAGCTCCGGATTTCCCCTTCCTCTCTTATGTCCCGGCACATCAAAGGGAACTATTCTTTTTTTCCGAAATCGCTCAATCGCCTCATACAACGGGGCGGAGGTCTGTCTTCTTAAATCCATAATTATCTCCACAACACAAAAGCAGGTATGACACTATTCCTATCATACCTGCTATAACTTCTTCTCTTCTTCACATAAATGAAGCCTCAACTATCTCAGAGTTTTTCCGGCAAGCCTACCTCGATCGCTCTTATTGACCGTTTCACAAGATGATATGCATATGCATGATATTCATAAATCAACTTATAAAATTTGAGCTTTTAACTCAATCAATAATGTGTGCCCTTGTCACACTTCGGCAACCGACCCGCCTGTCCGCATGGCTTAACATGTTCCCACATGTGGTCTGCGTCTGAAAACCCTTTTCAAACTCTAAATGCAATATAATATAAAAAAAAGGAAAAGTCAATTCTTTTTTGGCTATTTCAGCCCGCCGGTTTTCAGTAAATACTGCCCGTACTCCCGGTTTTCCTCATAGGACGGATACTCGCAGATGTTCAGAAGCTTCTGTTCATATTCCTTTGTGCGTACAAGCATTGCCTCATCCTCAGGCATACGTTCCGAAGCCTTCCGGAACATGGTATACATCCACCGATAACGGTACATACTGGCACCTTCCCAGTCCGGTTCAAATTCCTCCTCGTAGTCACAATACAAGGTCAACGTTTCCGCAAGATAACCGTAATCGCCCCTTTGCCGTTCCCTGGAGGCCCGCTGTAATCGTCCTGCCTTGCTCTCCATCTCATAATTATCTTTGATTTCTTCTACGGAAACCTTCACTGCGGATATGGAAATCAGTGTGCACAAGATCAATACAACACACCACACCGTCTTTCGAACAATACTGCTACCCGGTTTTTTCCTTCGTCTGTCCCAGAAAAAGTAAATGACAACACAAATGGTCAATAGAAAACTCATTGTTTCATTTCCCCCATCTTCTGTCTCATGAGTCCAACCAGCTTATCGATTTCCTCCTGCTTCAGATATGTGGATTTTTCCCCGTTCTCATCCGGACCGAAGGGAGCCATCTCCTCCTCAGTAAATCCAAGATATCCCTGATAAAAGCCCCGAATGATTTCCTCGATTCTCTGCTGTTTTGCAGAATCCGGCTTCGGATCCGCCTTCAGCAAATCGGACACCACACGATTCGTACCCTCCACAATGGATTCCAGGCGATAATCCTTCACTTCCTCACCGTTTTCAAAGCGCTCCATAAAGTCAACGATATATTCGACCAGTTCATCCGCATGGTAAAAGCCGGAACGATACTCCTCATTATAATAGAACTCATTCTCAAACTGTTCCGCAATACTTCCGGACTTTGGAACCCGTTCTGTTTTGATATCACTTAATAAGTACAGCCCAAAAGACCCTACCAGTAAAATGACATTCAGAACCACCAGCGCAATATTGATTCTGGTAAGAAGCTTCCTTTTGATCTCCTTTTCTTCCAGCTTCAGAATAAAACGGGGGAGCTCCCGGTTCCTCTTTTTCTTCGCCTCCACCTGTTCCTGAAACGCCAAACCGGCCGGATTCTCTTTGCCGCAAAAAGGGCACCTGGTCATCTGGGCATCCACATCTCCGCCACAAAATGTACATTTCATTCCTTCAGCTCCTCCATGGTAATCCCATAGCTTTCCAGCATCTGCATTCCATCTGTCAGTAATTTCCGAAGCACTTCCTCATTGCCGCGGAATGCGGTATCCCCAATCAGCTCATTACATTGACGCACCAAATTTGCTGCGTTTTCCACTGCTTCACTGCGACAGGTTTTCGCTAACTCCGGATTGCTCTCACGAAACCGCTCCGAATCGGAAAGCTGCTCTTCCACTCTCTCCCACTTGGAAATCACCCCGGAAACCTCATAATACTTTTCATAGGTAATTCCATAGATTCTGTGCTTTTTCTGATATTCGGACATTTTATCGTACTGCCCTGCCCGGAAATACTCCTCCAATTTGCTCAAGTGCTTTTGCTCCGCCCGGTACCCCGCGTTTACATTCACCCAATGGATGAAAAGAGATACCGCAATGATAACCACTGCCGCACCCAAACCGATTCCAATACCGTACAGCAGAAGCTTTGTCCCTTTTTTGACGGCCTTCTTCGGTACCTCAGCGGCAATCCGCTTTGCTTCATCATCGTAATGCTGAAGGAGCTGTTCCTTCCTTTTCTCCGCCTCCGCTTCATTTTCACTTCCGCAAAAAGGACATCTGATTGCATTGGCTTCATACGCGCCGTTACAATTCTTACAAATCATCTTTACAAACCTTTCCATAGATCGTGCCGGTCCGCAGTAAACCGATTATCTGTTTGCAAGGGCGGACGCAATATCTTCCTTCATGTCAAGCACTGCCTGTCTGGAAGCCTCCGCATAATTCAAGCCGCCAAACTGCGCATATTTCTCCTGCTGATACGCTGCGATGATCCCTCTGGAGGAATTGATGATTGCACCCAGTCCATCTTCGTTGAAGAAGTGTACCAAATCGGCGCCCTTACCTCCCTGTGCACCGTAGCCGGGTACCAGAATGAAGGCCTTCGGCATCACCTTACGAAGGAGTTTCCCCTGCTCAGGATAGGTGGCTCCTACCACTGCCCCTACATAGCTGTAAGAATCCCCCATGCAGTCCTCGCCCCACTTTGCCACCTGCTCACCGACGATCTCATACAAAGGCTTTCCGTCTACCAGGCGGTCCTGGAATTCCCCGCTGGAAGGATTGGAGGTCTTTACCAGTACAAAAATACCCTTCTTCTCTTCCTTACAGACCTTAATGAAAGGATTGACCCCATCGCTTCCAAGATAAGGATTTACAGTTACAAAGTCCTCATCAAAACCATAATAGGACTTGCTGCCTACCGCTACTTTTCCAAGATGTCCCACTGCATATGCCTCGGAAGTGGAACCGATATCGCCTCTCTTGATATCACCGATCACCACCAGACCTTTCTGCTTGCAGTATTCTACCGTCTTGTGGAATGCCACCAGCCCGGGAATACCAAACTGCTCATACATTGCAATCTGGGGCTTTACCGCGGGTACCAGATCATAAATTGCATCTACAATACCCTTGTTATACTGCCAGATTGCCTCTGCTGCACCCTCAAGAGTCTCACCATATTCTTCAAATGCCTTTTTTGTAATATGCTCCGGAACAAACTTCATCATGGGATCCAGCCCCACCACAATGGGAGCGTTCATTTTCTGAATTTTCTCTACAAGCTTATTGATCATCTTTTTCCTCTTTCCGCGTCAACGCATTTTTCCATAATACAAGGGCGTTGCAACTGGCACAACGCCCTTGAAAACCACTTTGCTATCATATTATACCAATACCTCTGCCAATTGGTCTACATATTTTTTGATATTCGACACATTCACATACTTTTTGTGAGAATTTCCCTGCACAACCACCAGGGTAGGAGCCTGCATAATACCGTATCTGCGGGTCAATTCCATGTTTTCCTCCGCATCAATGAGAATATAAGAAACATCCTTCAGGATTTCCTTGGCCAGCTTGCAGTTGGGACAGGTCTTTGTGGTGAAAAGGTATTTCACATCCATCGGAGCTTCCACCTTTACCTCTACCTCATCGGCGAAATTGGACAAGGTAACAACGCTGCTGGTCGGTCTCTTCAATACAGAATTCTCAATATCATACTCAGTACGATTCTTGTACTCCTGAAGCTTACCGTCATTCCAGTTCTGAACCGGTCTGTAATATCCGGTAATTCGGCTGTAAACCTCCGTCTTCTGTCCGCAGTGAGGACACACCTTTACTTCTCCCGCCAGATAACCATGTTCCTTACAAATAGAATAGGTGGGAGAAAGGGTATAATAAGGCAGCTTGTAATTCGTCGCAATCTTGCGGACCAGGGCCGCTGCCGCCTTCCAATCCGGAAGCTTCTCGCCCAGGAATGCATGGAATACCGTACCGGAGGTGTACAGGGTCTGCAGTTCATCCTGAATATCCAACGCATCAAAGATATCTGTGGTATAATCCACCGGCAAATGAGAAGAATTGGTATAGTAAGGAGTATCCCCCTCATGCCCTGCCGTTTTAATCATAGGGAATTTCTTCTTATCATGCTTTGCCAGACGGTAGGTGGTACTCTCCGCTGGAGTTGCCTCCAGGTTATATAAGTCACCGTACTGTTCCTGATAATCGGAAAGACGATTTCTCATATGATTCAAAACTTCCTTGGTAAACTCCTGTGTACGCTTGTCCGTCATATCTGCGCGAAGCCAGTTTGCGTTCAAACCAACCTCATTCATTCCAATCAGTCCGATGGTGGAGAAATGATTATCAAAGCTTCCCAGATAACGCTTGGTATACGGATACAGTCCCTCGTTCAGCAGCTTGGAGATAACCCCTCTCTTAATCTTCAGGGAACGGGCTGCAATATCCATCATATGATCCAGACGGGTATAGAACTCACCCTCATTTGCGGACAAATATGCGATTCTGGGCATATTGATGGTAACAACACCCACGCTTCCGGTGCTTTCACCGGAGCCGAAGAATCCTCCGGTCTTCTTACGAAGCTCTCTCAAATCCAGTCGAAGTCTGCAGCACATACTTCTCACATCGGAAGGCTGCATATCAGAATTGATATAGTTGGAAAAGTAAGGCGTACCATACTTTGAAGTCATCTCAAACAGCAGGCGGTTGTTCTCCGTATCGGACCAGTCAAAATCCCTTGTAATAGAATAAGTAGGAATAGGATACTGGAACCCTCTTCCGTTGGAATCTCCTTCAATCATGGTCTCAATGAAAGCCTTGTTGACCATGTCCATTTCCTTCTTACAGTCCTTGTATTTAAAATCCATCTCCTCGCCGCCCACGATTGCAGGAAGTTCTGCCAAATCATCCGGCACGGTCCAGTCCAGGGTAATATTGGAGAAAGGGGCCTGTGTACCCCAGCGGCTGGGAGTATTTACACCGTAAATAAATGCTTCGATGCACTTCTTTACTTCCTTATAGCTTAAATTGTCCACCTTAACAAAGGGAGCCAGATAGGTATCGAAGGAAGAAAAGGCCGGAGCACCGGCCCATGCATTCTGCATAATACCCAAGAAGTTT
>CALYSH010000127.1 GCA_945485625.1 uncultured Lachnospiraceae bacterium
TCTGTTCTATAACTAATATAACATCCTTTATCCAAAAATCAATAAATTATTTCTAAATAAACATGAAAGCATTTCAAAAATCAATAAAAAATTCTAAAATAATAATGAAAGAAAAAGCTTTTGGAACAAAGTTTCCCCGCAATTTCCCATTCGACAAAAAAGGAATCATGTCTTCCAGACATGATTCCTACGTCTTATATATTGTGCCCATTCTCATCGCTGATGATTGTGGCAGCATTAAAATGTGCAAATGTAACAGAACTCACAGTATTAAACTTGGAATAATCCGCCAGCACAAAACACTCCCTGCACTGCTCCATGGCACTCCGCTTAATCAGAGCCTCATTGGCATCCGGTGTGGTAAAACCTGCCTTCTTGGTCACACCGTTTGTTCCAAAGAAGCCTTTGGTGAAATGATAGTTTTTCAGCATTTCCATGGCCTGGCTTCCGATAATTGCCTCCGTAGAAGCCTTCAGTTCCCCTCCCACCAGATAAACCTTTACTCCAAGGGACGCCAACTGCTTGGCGTGAGCCACCGCATTGGTCATAACAGAGATTTCCTTTCCGGCCAGATATTCAATCATATATCCTGTAGTCGTCCCCGCATCCAGAAAAATGAACTCTCCGGGTTGCACCAGCTCGGCTGCCTTTCTGGCTATGAACTGCTTTTCCTCCACATTTACATCCGCCTTCTGCACCATGGTTGGTTCATAGGGAATCACTGTTTCCTGCAAAGCCACTGCTCCGCCAAATACCTTTGTTAATTTTCCTGCCTTGTGAAGGGCTACAATGTCCCTGCGAACCGTTGACTCCGAGGTATTCAGCAAATCCTTCAGCTCGGTCACAGTAACCGTTCCTTTTTCCTCCAAAAGCTTTAAAATCACCTGATAACGCTGCTCTGTTAACATATTTTTCCTTTCGAAACCCTTGTTTCCCGAATAATCTTTCGGATAGGCAAAACACTACCTGCGGATACGGAAAGCTCACCGTCAGTCAGATCATCCAGGGAAACCTTTGTTCCCACCAATGCGGGAATGCCCATGGTTCTGGCCAGAATAGCGGTATGGGAATTTAAGGAACCGTGAACTGTGACAAAGGCCAGTACCATTTCCTTGTCAAGCTGTACCGTCTGAATTCCTCATCCATCAGAAGAACCGACAACTTACTGAGCACATCCAAATGCACATTATCCTTTGTGTTGGGTGCTGCAATCAAAAACATCAACGTAACGGGCTCTCCATCCAAGGCTTCGAACTCCACGCCTCCGGGTATTACCATGGCTGCAAGCCCCGGGGTACGAACCGCATCTCCTCTACCGTGAGGGATGGAATTCTCATATTCTTCCCCTTTCTCACTTATCCCAAATCGCTTTCGTAACCTTTTACTGAAACTGCCGATACACCGCTTCCACTTCTTCTCTGGTGGCCAGATACTCCGAAAAAGCACTTGCACTGCCGGTCGCCAGTCCCATGCGGAAAGCATGTAAATAATCCCTGTTTTCAAAATAACCATACATAAAACCTGCTACCATGGAATCCCCTGCACCCACTCCGTTTACCAGGTTCCCCTTGGGTGCCGGTGCTTCATATACCTGACCGTCCTCAGCCACCAGTACGGCGCCCTCTCCGGCCATGGACACCAGAACATTTCTCGCACCCATCTCCTGGATTTTTTTCGCATAGGGCACTACCGCCTCTCTGGTTTCCAGCGTCACCCCAAAGATTTCCCCCAGCTCATGGTTGTTCGGCTTTACCAGAAACGGTCGGTATTCCAACACCTTCACCAGCAAATCCTTTGTGGCATCTACTACAAATAAAACTCCCCTGTCTCTTAAGCATTTCATGATGTCCCGATAGATGTCACTGGACATACCGGCGGGAATGCTTCCAGCCAGAAACAATACATCTCCTTCCCCTAAATTCTGCAATTGTTTCATCAGAGCTTCCACCGCTCCCGGACTGATTTTCGGACCGCTTCCGTTCACCTCTGTGCCTTCACAGGACTTCAGTTTGAAATTAATACGGGTCATTCCCTCATTCAAAGAAATAAAATCCGTATGAATCCCCATATCCGTCAGACGCCTTTCAAGCTCTCTCCCGGTGAATCCTGCTGTGAAACCCAGAGCTGTACTGTCGAGGCCCAGATTCTTCAAAACAATGGAAACATTGATTCCTTTCCCCCCGGGGAGCATCAGCTCCTCCTCTGTCCGGTTGGTATATCCCAAACGGAAATCAGAGACCGACACGATATAATCCAGTGAAGGATTTAATGTAACCGTATAAATCATGTAAATCTGCTCTCCTTTCCCTTGATGTTTTTAAGCTCACCAATTCGTGCCAAGCACTCCGCATCCTGCTTCGAAGCCTCTTGTCTTTCTTTATTCACATTATATGTTCAAATTCAGTCAATTTCAATCAAAAAAGGCAGATGTCTGAACATCCGCCTTTTCCTTTACTCCTCCGATTTTCCGGCAATCTCCCTGATTTTTTCAGGGACGTTCCTTTTGCCACGATACGTAAACATCCTCCCACACCTTAGTCTGTTATCGTGGCAAAGGGCTCTCTTCGTGGCAGAAACAGCGTCCCCGCGAAAAACGGGACACAAACGATCAGGCTGTATACATACCGTAGAGCAGCCATGGGGCCCAACAGGCAGGTGCCGAAATAAAAGACAGGCAATAAAACCAGCAATAGCTTTTCCTTCTTTTTCCGATATATATTCCAAAGAATATACAATACCATCATCCAAATATACGGAGCATTCCGGAAAAAATACCCCAGAATAGGAACATAATGATACTCTGTGGTCCAGAACAAATCCGAGTAGAATTGATTGGCCCATTTACAGTAGTTGCGCTTTTCAATCTGTTCTTCACAGCCATAGATCAAGGTATGGTACAAAGAAATATCCGCCGATACATATATGCCCTGGTTTAACGGATACCAGTATCCCATGGTATTGGTCACAAAGCTTTCCACATACTCATCCGGGAATTGCACTCCCACCTTCAACCAGAGCTTTAGGAAATTGAACAGATTTGATTTTAGCAGCTTTTCATCTGCCTCACCCTTGATTGGATTGGCACAATAGGGATTATAGGAAGGTATATTCCCCTCCGGAATATAAAGACATATTTCATCATACAGCCCTTGGTCCAGTTCATCCCTTCTATAGCTTGCCACTCTGGCAAGGCCCTGCAGCGGCACACTCAGGGATTCTCTGTAGGGCTGGGCTTCTTTTGCATTCGTGTACGATATCAATCCATGATTAATTCCCTTGGTGCAAAGCAGGATTGCACACACAATAAGAACAATCTTCCCCTTTTCCTTCCAGCCTTTCACAAAAATCACGAGAAAAATGGCTGTGACCAAAATTGCATAAGGAACATTATTTCGAAACAGCGATACCAGAACTCCACTGCTTATCATTCCAATATAAGACAAAATCCCAAACTTCTCCTTATCCACAAGAAGCCTTGCCAGAAAAACAATAAAGTACAGGAAAAAAGCCGCACACAAAACATCCTTCGTAGCCGATATGGAGAACAGGGCATTCATGGGAAATAAAGCAAAAAACAACCAGGAAAATACAAGAAAAACAGTCTTTCCCTTTTTCTTATAGAAGTACAACAGGGAATACGCAAAGGAGCTGCTCAGAATCAACATCTGAATCAACGTATATATCTGATATCCCGCCGATACATTTCCGATTTTCTGACCAAACTGATACGCCTTCCCCATTAACAGAGTATGAATCAGCGGATGATGGGTGGTATAATATCCTTCTACCACATTTTGCAGTTGATACCTTGCATCAAACACAAAATTGCCGGGCCAGAATGCCAGAAACAGCGGAATGTACGCCGCAAAGATGGTGCCCCACATGATCAGGAAAAACAACCCGGGACGTGTTCCCTTTACCCTTTTGCTGTCATCCTGTGCCGAAAACCATTGCTCCGCTTTCACCAACAGAGCCAATAATTCCCTGAATATTGGCATCGTTAATGCCAGCATCCCAAGCACCATTAGAAATTGCAGAATCGTTTGGGCTGTGCTTACAAAAATATCGTTTACATAATGAGCATACGCTCCATAGACAATCGACAGTGAGAGAAGGAATCCACCCACCATTGAAACAACCTTCATTCTTCTATCCGAAGCCAAAAGGAAACGATTCAAAAGCCAAACCGTTACTCCAAACAAGAGAACCGATTCGATATTATAACCAAAATACTTCCATCCCCAAAAAATATCCGCCTGACCATGAAGCATAATAATCCTGCTGAAGGAAAGGACACACAAATATGACCATATACATACAACCGCTCTTCTTATCCATTTATTGTTTTTCAGGCCATCCTTCTTTAGGCCATTCATCATCTTTTCTATCATACTTCTACAATCAAACCGATTTCCTTTCCTTCTATAATCAGTGCATTTATTCCGGGGCAACTTCCTTCCTATGCCTCTTCTTCCATCGCTCCGGTACTTCAGCCATACGATTCACACCCATAGCCATATATGGAATCATCATTACAAGATAAGGGAACGCATATCTGGTTTTTGCCTCCCAAATCATGGTAAACAGGAACCCTCCAAAAACCGCAACCAGAAGAACATAATCCTCTATGAGATTCTCACGGTTCCATCCGGAAATCATAAGGAACAAAATAGCGGCGTACATTAGCAATTGATACGCCTTCATGTACTTTTCGATCATTTTCCCCAGCGTTCCCCTATAGCAGATTTCATGAATCGCTCTATTCTGCTCTTTCACAATCTGCTGATTCACCATCACAACACTTTGATACATAGGCGCATTCCACTGGGTATTCATTTTTCTCGAGAAAAAATCCACCATATATTCCGGATTAGCCAGGTAGGCTGCTAATCTGTCACGAATATCCTGTCTGGCAATTTCATCTGCAAGTCCTGCATCATAATCCGCACGATAAAACATATCCAATGCATAGATATTATACCATCCAGGGCCCTGTTCATTGTCACTTAATCCCATGGCAATCCAGGAACTGGCGGGAATTCCTTCTGCCCCCTCCTCATAATGGGGAGCATATATTGCTTTCACAGAAAGGGAAAAAAGCAGCACACCCATCCCCGTTGCTGCGGCAATCCATAAGTTTTTCTTCCCATTCCCCACAATAAACTGAATGATTGCCACCAAAATCATGGCTATCATGACAATCAGCATATTGGTTTTTAGCGTCACTGCCAATCCTATAGTCAAAGCCAGGCAA
>CALYSH010000128.1 GCA_945485625.1 uncultured Lachnospiraceae bacterium
AATCCTCAAATTGACTTTCAGCATTCAGCGGATCCAATTTATATGTTTTATTTCCTTCCAAGGATTCAACCGTTAAATATGAATTAAACAGAAGAAACGCACAAATCATAAAAATAAATGCTGCAATGATATGTTGCAAAAGACCAAGTCCAATGTTTATTAACAATGATTTCTTCATCAATAATCCTCTTTTTTACGCCTGCTTGTCTATCTTATAACCTACTCCCCAGACCACCTTAATATATCTGGGTTCTTTCGGATTAATCTCAATTTTTTCCCGAATATGCCGAATATGAACAGCAACCGTATTATCTGCACCGATAGCCTCTTCATTCCAGATATTCTCATATGTCTGATTGATGGCGAAAACTCTTCCCTGATTCTTTATCAGTAATAACAGAATACTATATTCAATGGGGGTAAGCTTTACGCTTTCACCATCCACACTCACGTTTTTTGTTTCATCATTGACGATCAGATCACCCACCTGATATATATACTTTCCATTTCCGTTGATACTGCCAAGGCTTGTATACCGACGCAAATTGGATTTCACTCTTGCAACCAGTTCCAATGGATTAAACGGCTTTGTAATATAATCATCTGCACCGATATTCAATCCGAGGATTTTATCCGAATCCTCTGACTTCGCAGAAAGGATAATGATAGGAATACTGCTATATTCGCGAATCTTTAATGTTGCCCGAATACCGTCCAGTCTGGGCATCATGATATCCATGATCAATAGCTGGATATCTCCCTGATTCAATTTTTCAATAGCCTGTTCTCCATTGTATGCCTTGAAGATCTTGTGTCCATCCTGAGACAGATAAATTTCTATCGCATCTACAATCTCTTTATCATCGTCACACACTAAAATATTTGCCATAGCTTTCAATCTCCTCCATAAGGTACGATTACTTCAACATCAAAAAGGCACCCAGATTCCCTCGACGTCCCTGAGATGCCCTGTGCGAGAACAATTCACGGGAATTCTCACAGGTACATAAATCCGTTATCTGAATATTTTCTGCAAGGACCCCCTCCCTTCGCAGCGAAACTGCATTTGCCAGCCATAAGTCCAGCTGATACTTCCCCGGGAAACGCCCCTCATCAATTATCCTTCCGGAATCATCGGTTCCCATTCTATAATGCTGCACTTTCCGAATCTCCTCACAGAATTCATCACAGTTTTCATACGCCTTTTGAAAGAGAACTGCTACTTCCTCGCTGATTTCATAGCATTTTCTGCAAATAGAGGGCCCGATTGCACAAATCAAATCAGAGGGTGAAGTACCATAAAACTCCTTCATCCTGCGAATCACTTCGCTGCTGATTCCACCTACCGTTCCTCGCCAGCCGGAATGGGCCAGTCCGATTGCTTTATGTACCGGGTCCACAAAATACACCGGAACGCAATCTGCTGTAAATACTCCCAATACAATCCCGGGTACATTTGTTACCAAACCGTCCACATCCGTATAATCCGCCTCTCTCACAACGCCCTTCCCCATGTCTTCTTCAGTGACTCTCCGGACATTTGTGGTATGGGTTTGTTTCGTGGCCACCATATGATATACATCGGAATGGAGAGCCCTTGCGACCCTTCGGTAGTTCTCCAACACAGCATCGGAATTCTCTTCCCTTGCAAAGCTTAAATTTAACGTTGCACAGTCTCCCCGGCTCACGCCACCTTTTCTGGTAGTAAAAAGATGCTCCACACAGGAAAGCTTCTCCAGGGAAGGGAAAACAAGGCAGGGTAATCCTTCCTTGCTAACCTCCGTCATTCCACGCTCCATTAATCTATCATCACGAATCATATTCTTTCTCCACAATACAATATTACCAGCTTCCCACCGCTGAGATATGATAAAATGCGTTTTTTAAAAGTCGTACCGAATCATCCAGAATCGCTACCACATCGTAGCGTATTTTCTGATTCCCCGCCACATGCCTGGTATACCGGTAATAATCTGCCACACGGCATATTTTTCTCTGCTTTTGCACTCCCACCGCAGCAAAGGGACCACCCTTATCACTGTTCCTTCGATATTTTACTTCTACAAATACCAGGTAGTCTCCATCTCTGGCAATAATATCTATCTCCCCGGACCTGCAACGAAAGTTACGCTCCAAAATCTGCATACCAATGCCCTGTAAATACTCACAGGCTATTTCTTCTTTTTTACTTCCTACCTGTCGGTTATTTTGTCTATCCGTTTTTTTATCTCCTACACACTACACTTTACTGCGAAGCTTATCCATGGAATCCACGAAAACCAGAATCTCAGCCACAACCTCATACAATTCCGGCGGAATCATATCCCCGATTTCCAGTCGTGATAATGTATCCGCCAGTTTATCATCCCGATGAATGGGAACATCGCTTTCCTTTGCCTTCTCAATAATCTTTTCGGCCAGTATCCCGCGTCCACTGGCTATGACCTTTGGTGCGTCCTCAGAAGGGTCATACTCCAGTGCGATGGCTTGTTTTATTTTATCCGTTTTATCCTCCATACACTCGCCCTCTCTTTGTCAATCTATGCTCTCACATCAAAGGCATATCTGGATATGACCGTCTGTTTCGATGTATCCATCCCGGGGTTAAGAAACGGAGTCATGGCCCCCTGTTCCCGGTCTGCAGCCTCTTTCAGACTGCATCTGATGTTCAAAGTATACCCTCTTTTTTGTAATCTGGCAGTCAAAAGCTCCATATGCTCCTCCAAAAAGTCCAAAACCGAATCATCTGCCACATAAAAATTGGTATTTACCTTTTTTTCCTCCATCGTAACATATACATCCAAAGGCCCCAGGCTTCTCATATCCAGATGCAACAAAGCACTAATGGGACCTTCTTTCTGAGCAAGATTCTTTTTCCGGCTATATACATACAACTCCCCATGTGCCTCTTGATTCGATAGTTTTAATGGGAATTGAACATAATCGCAAAACTGATTCAGCTGTTGCATGAAATCCAGATTTTGTCTTAAGCTTTCTGTGGCACGATACAATCCGGTATTCCCCTGTTTACCATCCTCCAACAAAGTCATCAGTGCTTTCAACTGGCGATTCATATTCTGATAGAAATCATCCACCTTACGCTCTTTCCCCACATCCTCCGGCTCTAGTGTAAAGGAAGTCTTAATTGCATCCGCCATCAGCTTTTTCACATCCGGACTTTTCAAAAGCTTCTGCATCTCAACCAGCCTGCTTTCCCTTGGAAGTTCGTCCAAATACTGTTTCAACTGAGAAAGATTCTGAAAATCAGTTCTTACGGATGTTGGTTCCGGTGAATCCGCACCCTTGGAACTGCTTTCCGCCGGTGCTTCTACAGAATTCTGCAAATTAATCTCTTTGTTTTCTTCTGTTGTCGGAAGGTTCTCGTTTGTTTCCCCGTTTAAGATTTGTGGCTTCTCCTGACTTGATAGAGACTCCTCAGACTGTTCAAATAAAGAAATAAAACCCTTAATAAACTGTTCCGAAAGGTTATCTTCCCCCTCAGCCAGGTTATCCAACACCTCCGGCAACCAAACTGTCAGTTCCGTTACTCCAAGAATCATCTGATGATTCATATGGCGATAATTGGAGATCTGTTCCAGATTGGTATCATTCACTTCCAATCCCAGCTTATGTAAATCAACGATATCCAATACATCTGCACGGGTATTGCTCTCCAATTCTCGAAATGCCTGTTGCAGGGAATTACGGTCAATGGAAAGTCCGGCTTCCATCATTCGGCCTGTCAGTTCCAATCCTCTTTCCGAAATGGGTAATCCGGCCATATCCAAGGCCTTCATGGCATTCATATCCGTGGCAGTGTTTGCAAACAACGGGCTTAATACAATCTGCTTCCCACTGTTCTTTACTTCAAAGCTCATTCGTTGTCCAAGAGCAAGATTCATGTTTTGTTCCAGCCTTGCAGAAAAGAGCAGATCATCCAACAGCTTAATCTGCACCTCATTACCGTTTTTACTGACAATCTCACCCTGCAAAGTCTGTCCGGGCACCATTTCACGAAGCATTCTGGCCAGACGAAAGCTTACACTGAAATCCGACGAAGTGCTATTTGTTTCGGTTATCGGTTGTTGTTCCCCGAAAAATAGATTCGTCAGTTTCATAGTACCCTCCTTCTACACAAAATGTCCGATAAATGATCTTCGATGAATGGGAGTAGGTCCATACTTTTTCAATGCCTCAATATGTGCTGCACTGCCATACCCCTTATTTCCTGCAAAACCGTACTCCGGGAAAACCTTATCATATTCCACCATCAAACGGTCTCTGGTGACCTTTGCAATAATACTTGCCGCACCGATGGAAATGCTCTTGGCATCTCCCTTAATAATCGGGACCTGCGGGATACTAACCCGCGGGATATTCACCGCATCATTCAACAATAAATCCGGCACGGGATTCAGGTGAGCAATCGCATCCCTCATCGCTTCATATGTTGCCTGAAGAATATTGATTTCATCAATCCGTTCCGGAGAAGCATATCCTACTGCACAGGAAACAGCCTTCTCCAGAATAATATCATATAACTCTTCCCTCTTTTTTTCGGATAGTTTCTTGGAATCATTAATATATAAAATATCACAGTCCTTCGGAAGAATAACAGCTCCCGCCACTACCGGACCTGCTAACGGTCCTCGGCCAACCTCATCAATTCCACAGATATATGTATACTGACTGTATTCTTTCTCGTATCGTTTTAATTCCTCGATACGTTTTCTTTCTTTATCCAGGGCATCCAGCTTCTTTTTTGCGGATTCTGCCAGCTTTTGTACCGCAGAACGATCATCCCGGGAACAAATCTGAAGCAGTTCCTCCAGATGTTTCTCATCTGCTCTCTGTAATTCCTCTTTGATATCCTTAACGCTCTTTTGTCCAATCATATATTATCCCTTATTATTGATGTGAAATGAAACCAAATCTGGAAAAAGGCCATATACGAAGCCATGCTCTGCCTATTATTTCACTTCTCTTCACATTGCCGACCACTTCTGTTCTGCTATCCGTACTGTGATTTCGATTATCACCCATCACAAAATATTCATCCTCCCCCAAAACAATAGGTTCATAAGCAAGACCGATTCTGTCGGAAGAAATGATCTCCTTTCCGTAGCTCTCCGGTAAAATCTCACCATTGATATAAATACATCCATATTCATCAATCTGGACTGTTTCACCGGGCAAACCGATAATACGCTTGATATAATTG
>CALYSH010000129.1 GCA_945485625.1 uncultured Lachnospiraceae bacterium
AGTTTCTCAAGTCTCTCAATTTTACGAAAAGCTGCCAGCATCTGATCCGCGTTCTGAAATCTTTGAGCGGGGTCGAACATGGTAGCCTTGTTCAATATTCTCTTGATTTTTCTCCGAAGAAGAAAGGGAATAACCATTTTTTCTGCAATCTGATTGCAAACAATTCCAATGGAATACAAATCGCTTCTGACATCTGTTTGTGCAAAGCCAAACTGCTCCGGGGAGGCATAGCCCCGTGTACCCAGCATTCTGGTATCCTGTTCCTTTTCTCCGGTCACAAATTCTCTCGCCACATCAAAATCCAAAAGAACCAGCTGATTATTTTTCTGTACCATAATGTTTTCAGGCTTCACATCTCTGTGAATCAAAGGCGGATCCAATTTGTGAAGCACAGCTATGGCCTGAACCAGCTGGACCATGTATGAAATACCATTCTTTGCGCTGATTTTATTTTTCAGGATCTTGTCCAGACTTTCCCCCTCAATATACTCCTCCAGAATATATGTTTTTCCGTCCCGATATTCTATTATTTCTATATTGGGGAAAAAGGCGGACTGAATTTCCTGTATTCTTTTATAAAGATATGTTTTGTCTCCCTGCAGTTCCTTTAACACTGCCGGTATGTGTTCGGACTTCATTGCGAGATAAACATTGGCCTTGTCTTTTTTAGAAATAGCGGTTATTATCTGTATCTTCGGGTCTGCTATTCTTCCACTCATAGTCTAACCGCTCCTTCATCTTTTGCAATTCCACCTTATGATAACATTCCCGGTCCGATTTACTTTTTTCCAAAGGTCACCTTACTGATGTACTCCAGCAGACAGCTTCTGGTGAGCATTAAGGCATAGGAAACTGCACTCTCGCGAATCTTGTCACGGTTTCCTCTGAAGTGACATTCTTTTACAGTGATTTCACCCCTCACACTGCAGGCAATATAGACCAGTCCTACCGGCTTTTCCTTGGTGCCGCCGTCCGGTCCTGCCAGTCCGGTGATGGCTACTCCCACATCGCACTTGGAATCTGCAAGCAGGCCTTTTGCCATCTCCTTGGCTGTCTGGCTGCTCACTGCGCCATACTTCTCCAGGGTCAGCTTCTTTACTCCCAACAGCTTTCTCTTCGCTTTGTTGGAATAGGTTATAAAGCCTGCCTTATACACCTCGGATACCCCGGGCACACTGATCAATCTCGCCGAGAGCATCCCGCCGGTGCAGGATTCCGCACAGGTGAAGGTCATATTATTTGCAATCAATAAATCCACCACTGCCTTCTCCAGTGTCACATCCGGCTCTGTGGTATAAATATCATTTCCAAAGCGGGACTTGATTTCCTTCACAACCGGCTTTAACAGCTTAGCTGCCTCCTTTTTGTTAGGAGCCATGGCTGTTACACGGATGTGCACTTCACCCGTTTTGGCATAGGTTGCTATGGTGGGATTGGACTGCCTGTCAATCAGATCCTTCAACATAGTTTCCACCCGGCTCTCGGAAGCACCGCAAATCTTCACAATCTGGGATTCAATCACACCGGGAGTAAACTGCTTCAAATACGGAACCACGCTTTCCTCAAACATAGGAATCAGCTCATTGGGCGGTCCGGGTAATAAAATCATTTTCACCATCTCTGTCTCGATTGCCATTCCGGGGGCGGTTCCATTGTTGTTCTGAAAAATAACGGCATCCTCCGGAATCATCGCCTGCTTCCAGTTATTCTCGGAAATATCCATTTTCCGTGCTTCGAAATATGTACGGATTCGATCCCTGCACTCCTCATTCATGACCAGTGCTTTCCCGGCAAACTCCGCTGCCACTTCTTTCGTCAGGTCATCCTCTGTAGGCCCAAGGCCTCCGCTTAGAATCACAATATCACTGCGCCCTGCTGCCAGCTTCAAGCTTTCCGTCAGCCTTTCCGCATTGTCCCCCACAACGCTCTGATAGTAATTTACCAGTCCCAGATCCGCACATTTTCCCGCCAGGTAAGCTGCATTGGTGTTCACTATGTTACCAAGCAGGATTTCCGTGCCCACACAAATGATTTCTACGGTCATAATGTCTTCCTCCCCGTTTTCTCTCTGTCGCCCTATTTTACATCCTTCAGAACCGATCTGTTCTTCACCAGATAATCAATCAGGGATACCACCGTAAGCACCAGTGCTATCCACATAACCCCGTAAGTGATTCCTGCGAATGCCGGAACCCCTGCAAACAACGGAGTGTCCATTACTATCATCATACAAATCATAAGCATCTGAAAGGTGGTTTTAAACTTGCCCCAATAGCTGGCCGCGATTACCACTCCATTGTCTGATGCAATCAGGCGGAACCCGCTGATAATGAACTCCCTGCTGATAATCACAATGACCACCCAGGAAGGAATCCTTCCCATCTCTACCAGCACAATCATAGCAGCACACACTAACAGTTTATCTGCAAGGGGATCCATGAACTTACCGAAATTGGTTACCAGATTGTACTTTCTTGCAATCTTTCCGTCAATCAGGTCCGTAAGGCTCGCCAGGACGAAAATCAAAAGTGCCACATATTCCAGATAATCTGCCGCACCCCCGAGGAATTGCCATTTCTGATGGCTTGCCAGGAGGCATAGAACAAAGGGAACAATCATCACCACGCGAAGTAAAGTCAACTTATTCGGTAAATTCATTTTTTGTTTCTGTGTATCACTCATGATAAATCTCTCCCATTAAATCATATTCATTGGCATCCGTCACCAATACCTTCACCAGATCTCCGGTCATCAGAGTTGCAGAGGTATTTAAGAACAAATATCCGTCCACATTGGGGGCATCCCGATAGGTTCTGGTTACATAGGTATCCTCATCGGCCACCTTGCCTTCTACCATGACCAAAAGTACCCGGCCAATCATCCCCCTGGTCTTTTCCAAAGAAATCTCCTGCTGAAGCTCCATCAGCTCATCCCGTCTCTTCTTCTTGGTCCGCTCTGTCACCTGATGCTCCATTTGTGCTGCAGGAGTGTCCTCCTCTCTGGAATACGTGAATACTCCCAGACGGTCAAATTCCATTTCATCCACAAAATTATAGGTCTCGATGAAATCCCTTCTGGTTTCTCCGGGGAATCCGCTGATCAATGTGGTGCGCAGACAGATATCCGGAATCCTTGCGCGAAGCTTTGCAAGCAGGGCAGTCAGTTCTTCCCGATTGGTTCTGCGTCCCATTCTCTTTAACACTTCATCCGCTCCGCTCTGGATCGGAATATCCAGATAATGACAGATTTTTTCCTCCGTGGCCATGGTTTCAATCAGTTCATCCGTGATTTCCTCCGGATAACAATACAAAATACGCACCCAGACCAGTCCATTTATTTTACACAGTCTGCGAAGCAGCTCCGGCAGACTTTTCTTTCCATATAAATCCACACCGTACAGGGTGGTTTCCTGAGCCACCAGAATCAGCTCCTTTACCCCACCGGCAACCAGCTCTTCGGCTTCCTTTATCAGAGAATCCATGGGAACACTTCTATAGCTTCCTCTGACCTTAGGAATCACGCAGTAGGTACAACGCTTATTACAACCCTCCGCAATCTTTAAATATGCAAAATGTCCGCCCGTGGTCACCACACGCTTCTGATTGGTGACCACAGGCGCGTCAATGCCGGTCAGATAATCCTCCTGCTTCCCCTGCAGGGCTTTCTCAATGGCTTCTGCAATGCTTTTTATGGCTGTGGTACCCACAATGGCATCCACCTCGGGTATCTCTTCCCGAATCTCCTTAGAATACCTCTGAGCCAGACATCCACACACCACAAGCGCCTGAAGCTGCCCGTCAGCTCGTCTTTTTGCCAGCTCCAGAATGGTCTGAATACTTTCCTCCTTCGCATCACCGATAAAGCAACAGGTATTCACCACTGCGACATCTGCCTCATTTTCATCATCCGTAAAGGAATATTGGTTCCCTTCCAGCATTCCCAGCATCATTTCCGTATCCACCAGGTTTTTATCGCATCCCAGGGATACAAACACAATTTTCTTCATTTAAAATCCTCCGATAAACATGCCAAAAGTGCCTTTGAAAGCACAAAACAGTAGCTGGGGCACTTTGCTCCAGCTACTGCCTTTTTATTCCTCATCACCAAGGATTTTAATTTTGCCCTGATTCAGCTCCTCAATGGCAATGGACAAAGGCTTTTTGCCCTTTCCGTCAACCAAAGGCTCTTCTCCGGAAATAATCTGTCTGGCTCTCTTGGAGGTAGCCATTACGATGGAATACCGGCTGTTTACCACCGGTGCTTCACCCGGTTCAACCTCACTGTTTACTACTTTCATTAAATCGGAATAAGATGGATGTAACATATTATTCTGCTCCTTCCTTAAGGGTTTTTAACTCTTCTTTGATTTTATCAATGAACGCTCCATTCCTTCCAGGAATGTTTCTGGCGGCATTCACAATGCTATGAAGCTCTGCAACACATTTCTCCAAATCATCGTTTACTACGATGTATTCGTACTTCTCCATGCCCTGGGCCTCTTCACATGCCCGGGCCATTCTCTGTTTGATAACCTCCGGTGTTTCAGTACCTCTGCCCACCAGCCTTCTCTCCAGTTCCTCTGCACTGGGGGGTGTAACAAACAAAAGCAGGCTCTCCGGGAAAAGCTCCTTTACCTGCAAAGCTCCCTGGATTTCAATCTCCAGAATCACATCCTTGCCTGCGGACAGCTGCTCCTCCACATATGCCTTGGGAGTACCGTAGTAATTCCCGCAATAGCATGCATACTCTATCAGTCCGTTCTCTTCGATTGTTTTTTCAAACTCTTCCCTACTGACAAAGAAATACTCCCTGCCGTTGGTCTCTCCCTCCCTGGGAGCCCTGGTGGTCATGGATATGGACAAGGCATAATTGTCATAGGTCTGCATCAGCTTCTTCATCAGGGTGCCTTTACCGGCTCCGGAAAACCCGGACAGTACAATCAATATTCCCTTCATTCTTCCTCCTCCGGCTCTTCCTTTGATACCTGGGCGCGACCTGCAATGGTTTCCGGAAGCAGTGCAGACAGAACAACCTGACTGTTTTCCATGACCAGAACGGATTTTGTTTTTCTGCCCTGGGTGGCATCAATGGCCGTGCCATTTTCCTTCGCCCTCTGTACCAGACGCTTAATCGGCGCCGCATCGGGGCTCACAATGGCGATTATCTTTTCCGTATTTACAATATTGCCAAAACCAATATGAATGAGTTTGTTCATG
>CALYSH010000130.1 GCA_945485625.1 uncultured Lachnospiraceae bacterium
CCTTTAGCTCCAATGCAGGTTCCTCCACAGGAGTTTCGTACGAATCAGAAAGTTTCATTATCTTTCGCTCCGGTTGATCGTATGTGCCATTATAAAAAACCACAAAATTGGGTGCGGGTAGCTTTACCAACTTCTGAGAATATAAACTGCGTTTTGTAATCATGCCTTGATATTCTTTCACTACATAAATCAGGTTCCGAAGAGGCATGTTTGGATTCACTGAGGATTGCTGCTCATATAAACTCAACCGACAGTCTACAATACATGCCAAGTCGTTTTTGACATTCATGTAAACTGCATTTTCCAGAGTCACAATTTGAAGTGCTGACGGATCTGAATAATCCGTATTGTTCAGACCATTATACAAGGAAAGTAATTCCTGGGGTTCCCTGAAAATCATCCGAAAAATTGTATCCTTATAGTTTCGTTCTGTTACATTGGGTGAACCGGTTATCTCTTCTTTATTCATTTGTCCTCCTTTGCAGGAGGTCGCCGAAAATCTCCTGCTCTTTTTAAATGGGATTAAAAGCATAGATTTTCAGAATTGAAATAGAATCAAAGAATGATAAGAAAATAGAATATATGCTTTGCTCTTATTATAGCAATGAAAGATTGGAAAAGCAAGCCACTAAAACAAAGGGACGTTCCTTCATAGACAGAAAAGGTTTACGTCCCCTAATAATATTTTATTTTTTTGCTAAATCATGAACAATATCTTTAATGTTCTTAAACTGTGAGTCCGATAATTTGTTTAACTCATCGCATAATTCATTTGTTTCTTTCGGCCGAGGAGAATCGGAATGAAAGAAATCCATGGGGGAAATTTTCAGGTATTCGCATATATAGAAGAAGCTTGCCATGGAGGGTAGAGCCTTACCGGATTCGATACTGTTAATATATCCGGGATTCTGTCCGATTGACAAGCTCATGTCCCGTGCAGATACTCCCTTTTTGATGCGCAATTCTGAAAGCCTTTTGCAAAACCATTCCTCGTACATAGTCTCACCTCATTGCTATTATATCCAATCAGAAAGGAAGAAATGATGGAAACAAAATGACATAAAATACTTTCTGTTTGATACAATGCGACACTATTGCCCCAAAAAAAGACACAAGAACGGGTAGGAAACCTTACATGTAGAATACCCATCAGAAAATGAAAATAGAGATGGAGATTCCCTGTTTTTTTGTTTATAATGAAATCAGATTTATGATTGAGGAGATGCCGGGCGGGCATGAATGGAAGGTTTAGGAGAGGCACAATGAGTCGGGAAGAACACAGGAAGGGAAAAATAGAAATCGATATTCATGATTCGTTATATACTCTGGGCGATTATCCGTGGCGCAAAATTACGGAATGGTTTGAATATCATCTGGCGGTAAAGTGGTATGTGATACAGGCCATGATGGATGGGAAGGAGGCTGGTTTCCTGCATCTGGTACGGCATCCGGAAGACCCGGGGGTATGGTATCTATGCGATGTACATACCAAACCGGATTGTCAGAAGAAGGGTGTTGCCACAAAGATGTACGAAGCAGCGCTTGATTTGGTGAAGCAGTATGATAAGGCCTATCGGGTGCTGGCTTCCGTACACCAGGAGAATCAGGCTTCCGTGGCACTGCATAGAAAGATGGGCTTTCAGGATACCGGAGAAAAGTCCGTGTTTCCGGAGTTGAGCTTTGAGCCGGAGGAAACCATGTATTCTTTTTCCTTTGTGTTTGAATGGCCGGCGGGGAACTCTACCATTCACCGGGAACTGTTCCGAAGCATGTGGGAGGAAAGACAGAAAGAGGGAGGTCATTTCAATAGCCTGGAAGAGTTTTATCAGGTGTTGGAAGAGGCAGAAGAGAATAAATTTCTGAAAGTCCGTTTGTTCTGGGCAGGGGAAAAACCGGTGGGATACCGGGTTCTGAAAACCATGGAGGACGGGGAAACAAAGAAGGTGCTTGACCAATACTTTATTCCTTCCTGGCAGGCATTGCTGGATGACGGAGCTTTGAACATCCTGACACCGGACAATACGTGAAAAACCTTTGAGATATTTGGAACTATGTGGTAAAATAGGGTATCGGGATTGTGGGAGTACGAAGTACGGAACAATCAGTAGGTATTATATCTTTAAACAACAAAATATTGGGGGATAGTGTATGAAAATTTATGTAAATCAGGCGGCATACCGTGACGGAGACGGAAGTAGGGAACGCCCCTATCGTTTTATCAACGATGCGGCGAAGATAGCGGTAGCAGGGGACGAAGTCATAGTTGCGCCGGGTGTGTATCATGAGTATGTCAATCCAATCAATGCCGGTCTGGAGGGACAGCCCATTGTGTATCGGTCCGAGGTGCCGTTGGGCGCGGAAATCACCGGAGCGGAGGACGTAACCGGCTGGGTTCCTTATGAGGGGACGACCTGGACGGTGCGTGTGGACAACGGTATTTTTGGAAGCTATAATCCGTTTACCACGGTTGTGGGCGGTGACTGGTATTTTGCTCCGGTGGAGCGTCATACCGCAGCTGTATATCTGAATGACCGGATGCTCTACGAGGCAGAGACGCTGGAAGAGTGTGTGAAGGGTGAGGTATATACTCCTTCCTGGGAGCCTGAGTATTCCATCTATAAGTGGTATGCGGTACAGGACGGCGATGAGACGGTGATTTATGCCAACTTCCAGGACAAGAATCCCAATGAAGAGCACGTGGAAATCAATGTGCGCCGGAATTGTTTCATGCCGGATAAGACAGGGGTAAACTATATAACCTTCAGTGGCTTTAAGGTAAGCAAGGCAGCAACCACATGGGCACCGCCTGCTGCTTATCAGGATGGTATGATTGGTCCTCATTGGTCCAGGGGATGGATCATTGAGGATTGTGATATCAGCAACAGCAAATGCTGTGGTATTTCTCTTGGAAAGTATTACGATCCGGAGAATGACCATTACTTTACCGTAAAGCATGTGAAGAGCCCTACCCAGATGGAGCGGGATGCGGTCTGCAGAGGTCAGTATCATGGCTGGTTAAAGGAGAAGGTGGGGTCTCATATTGTTCGCCGCTGTCATATCCATCACTGTGAGCAGACCGGTATCGTAGGGCGTATGGGCTGCGTGTTCTCCACCGTGGAGGATTGTCACATTCATCATATCAACAATATGCAGCAGCTGGGCGGAGCGGAGATTTCGGCAATCAAGTTCCACGCGGCAATCGATGTAACCATTCGAAGAAACCATTTCCATCATTCTACCATGGGTGTATGGCTGGATTGGCAGGCACAGGGTGCCAGAGTGACAGGGAACCTCTTCCATGACAATTACAGACCGGACTATTGTACCTGGGCAGAGGGAGGCATGGGCAGCCAGGATATTTTCGTAGAGGTAGGTCACGGCCCCACCCTGATTGATAATAATATTCTGTTATCAAAGGATTCGCTGCGAATTGCTACCGAGGGTGTAGCCTGTGTACATAATCTGATTCTGGGATGTTTTACCGCAGTGGGTGAAGGAACCGATAATGTGGTGAATGGTAAGAATCAGCCCAGATACACTCCTTATCATATCCGTCACAGGACGGAGGTGGCAGGCTTTATGTCCATTCTCCACGGAGATGACCGGTTCTACAACAATATCTTTATTCAGAACTGGCCGCCTTTCAAGGAGGGAGAAAAAAGAGAAACCGATATTCGCACACCGGAAACCGGTATCGTAGGTACTTCCGTATTTGATGAATATCCTGACTATGATGAATGGATTGCTCCGTTTGAACTGGGCAAGAAGGTTGATATGAATAAGCTTGCGCAGTATCACTTTGGGCATCTGCCGGTATGGGCGGACGGAAATGCTTACTTTAACGGTGCAAAGGCCTGGAAGAAGGAGCAGAACAACTTTATTGATGAGACCAGTCCGGTTTATGTAAAGCTGGTAGAGAAAGACGGAACATATATGCTGGATACCAATGTGTATGAGATTATGAAGGACTTCCGCGCCGGCATCATCAATAGTGACATCTTAGGTTATGCCTTTGAGCCGGAGCAGAGGTTTGAGAATCCGGACGGAACGGAGATTCTCTTTGACAGGGATTACTTCGGGGAGAAGAGAGGAATATCTGCGGTACCCGGTCCCTTCGCAAATCCGGAAGAATTGACCAAGCATGTATGGTAAAAAAGATAACAGGAACAAGGATGGAAAAATATGAAAAGAGCAAAATGGATTGCAGCAATTCTTCTGTCAACTGTGATGTTGGCAGCTTGCGGCGGCGCCGCAGACGAGGAGGCCGGACAGAGCCAGCCGGTAACCATTGTTGAGGAGTCACTTGAACCCAGCACGGTGGAAGTTGAGGAGAGCAGTGAAGAATTCACGGATGAGGCGCCTGAGGAAGGAATGTATCGAAGCGAGTTGACCGGTATGTGGATTTCCGAAGATTTGAGGAATCAGAGACCCATTGCTGCTATGGTGGATAATGAGAAGGTAGCTTTGGATCACTTTGGGGTCAATGCTGCGGATATCGTGTATGAACTGATGAACAGTACCGCAAACGGCCGTATCACCCGATTGATGGTAGTAATGAAGGATTATGAGAAGATTACCCAGCTTGGAAGTATTCGAAGCGTCAGACCTTCCAACTTCCTGCTGGCTGCGGAGTATAATGCGATCCTTCTTCATGATGGCGGTCCCTGGTATATTGATGAATATGTAGCAAAGCCCTACAGCACCAATATCAGTGGCGACTTTGCGCGCTTCAGCAACGGAAAGAAGTCCGAATTTACTGAGTATGTTACCTATGAGGATTACAAGAATCCGACCACCGGTAAGAGCTATTCCGGTTTGAAGAAGCGTATCCAGAAAGCAAAGATTGATACGGAGTACAATGAGTATTATCCCGGAGAGCATTTTATGTTTGATCCTCAGGGTGTGGATTTATCCGTGTATTCCAATGCCTTGGATGCGACCATGGTGAAGCTTCCCTTCCCTCATAATAAGTCCGAGCTTCATTACAATGAGGAAACAAAGACTTATGATTATTATGAGTATGACATGGCACATATTGATGCTTTGGACGGCGAGATTACAAGCTTTAAGAATGCGATTATTCAGAGCTGCGGATTTTTTGAGTATGATGATCACGGATATATGATGTTTGATATGATTGGCGCGAACAGCGGTTATTATCTGACAGAAGGAAAGGCGATTCCCATTACCTGGGCAAAGGTGGAAGAGGCAGG
>CALYSH010000131.1 GCA_945485625.1 uncultured Lachnospiraceae bacterium
TTTTGTCTGTGGATCTCCGGATTCTCATATGCATCCAGGAAATCCGGTCCAAGTCGAACTGCTTCGTCGGCAAATTGAATGGATTGAATCTCCGTCAAAACGGAAATCACCTTCTTAAAATGCAGCCCCGGGAAATAATTCAGCATTTCCATGGGAACCGTCGGATCAAACTGTGGGTACTCCGAAAAAAGCTCCCTGTAATCCAGCAAATCCCTGGGATGAGGCTTGATGAAAATTTTCCCCTCTTTCTCATACCGGTGAATCAAATCCCGGAATATTCTTTCCCGAACCTCCAACGAACAAAGGGGCTCCGTCAATATCAGGATTCCGTCCCCATCCTTTGCGCATTCCGCCAGCTGCCGCTCCATCCGGTCCTTATCCCGGATAAAAGCCTGCAGGATAATCTGCTTGTCCTCTTCCCTTAATCCGTCCACCAGCTTCTGCCTGGGTACCTCAATATATTTAGGACAGGGGAAACGTATGGCAGAAATATCATTTACCTCCATATCCCGGCAGTACTTCCCATATCCGTTCTGTATAAAAATCAGATTCAGATACATGGAAAAAAACACCTTCAGTCCAAAATGTCCCCTGTTGTCGTACCTGGCCGCATCAATGTGTGCCACGCTGTTCAGTCCGTCCTCAATGGCATGATATGGGATGCGCTTTTGATTCAGATAATAGCCAATGGGATCTATATCGCAGTATACATATATGTCCCCATACTCCCGAAAATCAACCGGTACATAAGGCTCCTGGAGCACCGCAAACTTTTTGGTAAAACGAATCCTGTTTATCATATTCCGCAACAGTCCGCCGGTATCCTTACGATACTTTGCAAGCTCCGGGAAGAAATCATCCCGCTTTTCGTCATATTCCACAACTGCCTCAAACAGCCCGGTTTTCTCTACTCTCTCCTTCAGCTGTTCAAAGTCAATGGACATTTTGCTTAAGACCAGTGTTGCCTGACCGCGTTTCTCCACCGGCAGATTCAATTCCTTCAAAAAAGTGACATACACATGATAATAGGTATGGCACACATATATCCGTTCCTTCATCCAATCGTTCCTCAAAGATGATTATAATGATACATATTACCGGAATCATTCTCCAGAATATCCTGCCGCACTGCCTCATCCAGGTCAGATATTCTCAGGTAATGGCAGGGAACCACATCATAGTCTGCGTCGATGATGCTTCCTTCCTTCTGCATGATTTCCGCCAAAGGCTCAAAACCATTGATATGACGGGGATCCATATCCAAATCACGAACATACATACAATAGGTCTGTCTGGACATTCTGCCCTCTGAATCCGTATAATCTCCCGAAAATTCTTTGTTATACCGGTAGGGTACTCCTACCATCTGCTCCACATGATGGATATAGGTCACTCCGCTGAGCGCGGGCAGTCCGATCACCAGTACCTTGGCATCCCACATGAGCATTTTTTCAAAGATAGTTCCGGGGCCGAAAGCATTCCTGGACTGATTCTGAAGCAGCTCCCGGCTTTTCTTCCCCCACACGGCAAAGGAATAGAGCGGATGTGCTGTTCTGGAAAAATCGGACCGTCTCAGTGCGGCCTTGGGCAAGGCTCCGGTACGTACAGGGGTTTTACAGCTGTCATATGCCACACCCCTGCAAAAGTCCCAGTTAAACGTGGGGAACAGCAATGTGCCCTCTTCCCCCACCATTTCCTGCAATGTATCGATGATCTCATCGGGCGAAAGCTTACTCCCCTGCTCCCGATAAACCTTACTGAGCTCCAGCATGTCGGAGACCACATAAATACAGTCTCCTCTTTTGATCCATCCCTGTTTTTTCAGCCAAGTACCAAACGCTTCCATTTACAGTTCCCCTACATAGCTCTCAATCAGCTTCACAATGGATTCCACATTTTTAAACTTTTCCGGGATAATATCCCTGCCGGAAATCTCAATATCAAATTCTTCCTCCAGCTTCTCCACCAGATCCATGACATCCATGGAATCCAGCAGGCCTGCCTCCAGGAAATCATCACAGTCGACATACTCCTGTCCATTCATAATTTCATCCAACACTCCGGTAATCCGTTCCATTTCATTCTCCTCAATCATAATCTATTCTTAATTTTGCAAATCTGCACACATCAACAAAGCCCACGCCCTGCCAGAATTCGCCCTGACGCTCCGTTCCTTCCTTTTGAAAACCATTCTTCAACAGAGCTTTCTGGGAAGCAATATTATCCACATGCACCATGGCACGGACTCTGTTCAGTCCCACCTGGCAGATCAGATAATCGGTCAGGACTCCGATTGCTTCTGACGCCAGCCCCTGCCCCTGTCGGTTGGGGGCGATGGTATAACCAATTTCAACCTGCTCTGTCCGGCCGTCCACGTTAAAGATTTCCACAATACCTACTACGGCATTTCCTTCCTTCTTCTCACATACTGCGTAGTAAAAGGCCTTTCGTTCCTCTTCCTCCCGCTGCATTCGCTTCAGGAGCTTTTGTATTAAAGGCAATGTCTTTCTCGGCATACCGGGCCGGTATCGATAAACGGACTCGTCACCATAGATATCCAGCAAAGCCTCCGCATCCTCTGATTGTATGGGGCGGAGAAAAACCTTGTCTCCTTCAATTTTGCTTTCTTTCCGATACAGTCTTTCCAGTTCCATCCTCATTCCTCAGTCTCAGACGACCGCTACGGGAGCCGTCTTCAGATACACCCGGTCAATCTTACCGTTAGCATTCATGGGCATACTCTTCATAAACACATAAATCTGCGGAAGCATGTACTCCGGCAGACTCTCCTCCGCTCTTTTACGAAGGTTCTGCTCCTCCACAGTTCCTTCATAGAACAGAACGATCTTATTCTCCCGGTAGACACAACACACTCTTTCCACTCCGTCACAGCTAGAGAGCGCATTTTCAATCTCCCCAAGCTCAATTCGATACCCCATATGCTTAATCTGGAAATCCTTCCGTCCCACGTACATGATTTCCCCAAGCTCATTCTCACATACCAGATCACCGGTACGATACATAATATCGCGGTAACAGGGGGATAAGGGATTCTGCACAAAAGCCTCTGCCGTTTTTTCCGGGTTATTGTAATACCCCAGGGCCACACCGGAGCCACGGATACACAGCTCACCCACCTCTCCGGGCTGACAGAGCTTGTCCTCCTCATCCAGAATCAATACCCCCGTATTCACAGCAGCCCTGCCGATAGGAAGTGCCTCCTCCTTCTGAAATTCCCGGTCAATCACATAGTAGGTGCTGGCATAGGTTGTTTCCGATGGTCCGTAATAGTTTACATACCTGGCATCCGGCACATACTTTTTCCACATATTATACTGCTTCACCGGCATCACTTCCCCGCAGAACATGATCTTCCTTAAGCAGGTAACATCCACTTCTCTCAGGGCACGCAGATTTGCGGTAACGATAAGCGCAGAGGGCACCCAGAAGATTGCATTGATCTCATGTTCCCGAATGTACTCCAGAACCCGGATTGGAAACGAAAACCACTCTGCCGGGATAATATGGAGTGTCGCTCCATTCCGAATGGTACAGTACAAATCCGGTACTGAGGCATCAAAATAAAAGGGTGCCTGGTTTGCAAACGCTTCCTTCTCTGAGAAATCCATGGCTTCGCTGGCTTCCTCCGTAAAATCAATCACTGCCCGATGACTGATTACCACCCCCTTGGGCACTCCGGTGGATCCGGAGGTACAGATAATATACAAGGGATCCGTATCAATCCTTCCCCTCTGGATTTCCTGCAGGCAGCCCACATCCGGAAGAGTTTTCAAAGCCTCCTCCAACAGGATGATCCGATCCGGTCCCACAAGCTCTGACGCCTTCTCCCGATGTTCTGCATCCGTGATAATATAAGCAGGCTTGAGCACCTGAAAGATTAACGACAATCTGTTTATGGGAGCATGGCAATCCATGGGAGCATAGATCCCCCCGGCATATGTGGTTCCCCAGAATGCAGCAAATGCATCCCTTTTCTTATCCATAAGAACAGCCACAACTGCATTACTCTCAAGCTTTTTTCCCACAAGAAAAGTACCGACCCTCCTTGCTTTGTCCGCCAGCTCCCTGTAGGTATCACATCCCAAAATATCCACCACAGCTGCTTTTCCCGGAAATCTTTCTTCACTTTGTTCCAAGTAATCTAATACTGATTTAAGCATTCTGCTTACCCTTTTCCAAGTGTAATAACCACTTTATTCTTCTTCCTGCATAAGCTCAAACAATCCTGCTGCCAGGAGCTTGTCAATACTGGGAATCAGCTCTTCCACCGGTACACCGATACGGGTACTGATGGCAATCAAATCCTCCGTACCGTCCGCATAAGCAATCAGATTGGTCAGCTTCTTTACTTCCTCATAGATTCCCTTCCGGCTTTCAGAAGGGTACAACCCCCGTTTCCCCAGCTGGGGTTCACAAAGACAGGTAACACGATAAAATCCGTTGTACTCCAGGGCTTTCAGGACCTGTATCATCACATCATATGCTCCGGCAAAGCCCTTGGGCGAAATCAAATCCATATTATCCGCAGAGGTATGATATTCCGGGTATTCCACATACTTTGAACGGCAGAAGTCACACACCGGCAAATCCACTCCCGGTGCATTATACTGTCTCTCATCCGACCCTCTTTCCAGAAAGCTGTAGGTTTTATAATCCGGATGGGCAAACCCCAGAACATTTTTCATCACGCGGTCCGTCAGGGTATTTCCTTTTCTGGTCTCCAGGTATGAATATGCCCTGTCATCCCCCACGCAGGTCAGCACGAAGCCTGCAATTACATTTCGCTTCATCACATCCAGATTTCTGCTGATATAACAGATGGAACCAATGGTTTCCGGGACAAACACAATTCGATAGGAAAGCTTCCTTTTTTGCTGCTTCAGCCATTTTGCCAGCCAGGTGGTCAATACCGGACCGGACACCTCATTATTTGCCATGGATGGATGGCAGATATACGTGGATAACAGGACTTCCTTCTCCGACTCCCCGGGCAGATAGATTTCGCCATAGTTCAGAACACCATCAAAATGCCTGCTTCGAATCACCATATGATAGTTTCCCGGTTTCAGGGAATCTCTCTTGTTTTTGGACATACAAAAGGCAAAACGGGGAGAATAATAACTGGTCACATAGGGAATTACATCCGGCTGATTCTCCTCCACCTTCACGTATTCAAACAGCTCTTCCCT
>CALYSH010000132.1 GCA_945485625.1 uncultured Lachnospiraceae bacterium
AAAAGTAAAATTCCAAGGGTGCAAAGAAGTGCCATTCCTGTACTCATTCCATTTGAATTTCTATTCATAATCGTTTCCTCCCGGTTATTTCTTTATATTCGTGATGCCTATAATTCCCCGTCTTCCCGGCACTCCCGATAGAACGGGCACATCAGGCAACACTGACCACATTTTTTCTTCTCCATTCTCTTTTTTCTCTTAAGCCAAAAAATAAATCTGCCCATTTGATTACTCCCATGTTTTTGTTGTTCATCTTTCTATTGCCTTTTCTTAATTCTACTTTATACAAAATGCTGTCCATTAAAAACACCACCATTTTTCGAGGCATCATTCGAGGCATCATCAGAATGTGTGAGCATGCAGCTGCCTCTGGCGGCACACCCAATCCTTATTCTGCTTAACTACTTTTTATCTGGTATGGATGTTAGGGGCAAGATCAATGATACTTATGGTCATACTGTTGGTGATGACGCAATCAGAACTGTCAGAAGATTGCTTTCGCATTGGGTGGAAACTCCCGATACCATGATAAGATTTGCAGGTGACGAGTTTATTGTTCTGTGTGTAAATAAGGCAGAAAAGGATGTGGTTGCATTAATGAACACGATAAGACTGAAATTATGTGATTACAATGTGTCAGGGAAAAAGCCATACCAATTATCTTTTGCTATGGGTTATACAGAATATTCGGAAGATTGCAGGGCGTTGGATGATTTTCTGCATGATATGGACAAAAAGATGTATAAGGACAAGGAAGAATTCCGGCGAAAAATAGCTTCCTCATCTCCGCATAGAGGGTGAGATTCCGAATTTCCGCTTAAACAGCTTGGAAAATTGAAACTCATCATAAAATCCTAAGCTCAAAGCAATATCGTGCAGACTTCTTCCCGGAGAGATAGGGAGCAGATCGTAGGCCATATCCAGCTTCAGGTGCAGTTGATACTGATGCAAGGACATACCGGTCCGATCCTTGAATCTCCCGGATATTGTTCTGACGCTTACATTGTAGTTCTTCGCCAGTTCCTGAGGAGACAGAAATACTTCCGGCTCACAGTGGAACCTGTGAATGATTTCTGAAATCAGGATATCTGTCTTGGTCAGAGATTGTTGTGCCAGCTCCGATAGCTGGAGGAGCAGATTTTCCAGATACAAACTGCAACGCAGCTCCTTCAGATTTCCGTCGGTAGCCCAGAAGGTATCGATTACACGCTCAAAGGTATGGTGAATTTCCTTGTGATCTGCGGTTTGAATCAGCTTGGGGATAGGGAGGAGGGAAGCCCCGTTTCGTAATGTCTCTCCTGTCTTGGCAGAATCAATATCTTCTCTTTCAGCCGCAAAATGAATATATACATTTCTCATCAGGGGAGAGCATTTCTCGGTGCTGTAGTGGTGCTTTCCCGGTTCCAATAATAAAACACTTCCCGGAGACAGATGATATTCGGTCTCATCTTCGATAATATCCCATTCCCCGTTTTGCATAAACAAGAGATCGTATTCCTCCATGATGCGATCAGGGTGAAAGATTCCTTCTCTGCTAAAATTATGATTGCATAGTGTAACCTTTCTGCGCTTAGCCATGTCCAGCAGAACGTATTTGTTTTCCATAGTTGTTATCATGCCTTTCCCGGATTCTATGCTCTTCTGAGCACTTTACATTTGCCGTATTATACATGAAAATATAAGAAATAACCATTCCCTCCCATGAGTTTATCCGATATCATTTGATTAGTTGATACGGAAAGAGGTTATTCCGAAACAGATAGCATATTAATTATAGCAGATTTCTATTGGTAAGTACAATAGGAAAGTTATTGGGAGGAAGAATCAAATGAAGAATGTGTTTCATAATATTGCCGAATTTTCCATGAAAAATGTGATAAATCTGGATCCCTACTGCGTTAACGCATTGGATAAGGATCTGGCTTATCTGATGGCGTTTGATACAGACAGACTGCTTGCCGGTTTCCGTGAGACAGCAGGTCTGGATACCGGGGGTGCAAAGAGATACGAGGGATGGGAATCTACCCTGATAGGGGGACATACCCTGGGGCACTATTTGTCTGCCGTTGCCCAGGCCTATGTCAATCCGGGTGTCTGTCGGGAGGACAAGGATAAGATTTACGGGATGATTACTGCATTGATTGACGGATTGCTGGAGTGTCAGGCTCATTCCAGGGGAAAGAAGAATTTCTTGTTTGGTGCTATAATCCTGGATCCCGAAAATGTGGAGCTTCAGTTTGACAATGTAGAAAAGGATCTGACCAATATCATCACACAGGCATGGGTTCCCTGGTATACCATGCATAAGCTGTTAGCCGGTGTATTGGATACCTACAGGCTGACCGGATATGAGAACGCACTTACCGTTGCAAAGCAGATTGGTGACTGGTCCTATGACAGAGCCATGGGGTGGGATGAGGCGACCGCTGCCCAGGTGATCCGTGTGGAGTATGGCGGGATGAATGAGGTATTATATGAGCTCTATGCACTTACCGGGGAAGAAAAGTATGCGATAGTGGCTCACTATTTCGATTCCGTAGCATTGTTTGAGCGTGTGAGTGAAGGCAGCGCGGATGTACTGAACAATCATCACGCCAACACCACCATTCCCAAATTTATCGGCGCGTTACACCGCTATCTTACCTGTCATGGCAAGACCATCGGGGGTGAGGTAGTAGATGCAGCAAAGTATCTGGAGTATGCGAAGAACTTCTGGGATATGGTAGTGGAGAGGCACACCTATGTAACCGGCGGAAACAGTGAATGGGAGCATTTCGGAAAGGATTATATCCTGGACAAGGAGAGAACCAACTGCAATTGCGAGACCTGCAATATCTACAATATGCTGAAGTTTTCCAGAACATTATTTTGTCTCACCGGGGACGTGAAGTATGCACATTACTATGAGAATGCATTTTACAACACGATCCTGTCGTCTCAGAATCCGGAAACCGGAATGACCACCTATTTCCAACCGATGTCAACCGGCTATTTCAAGGTGTTTGGTCAGCGTTTTGACAAATTCTGGTGCTGTATCGGAACCGGTATGGAGAACTTCACTAAGCTGAATGACAGTATTTATTTCCATAGTGATTCTCATATTATTGTGAATCTGTACCAAGACTCCCAGGTGACCTGGGAAGAGAAAAGTTGCAAGATTACTATGACTGCAAATCTGCAGAAGTCGGAGAAGGTTACCTTTCTGGTGGAGTCCACAGACGGACAGCCGGTTCAGGCAGGACTTGCCCTTCGCATTCCGGAGTGGGTTTCCGGTGCGCCGAGGCTGCTGGTAAATGGTGAGGAGGTAGATTATGTCTCGGAGAACGGTTATGCCCTGGTGGCACCCGGAATCAAGAATAGCAGTACCGTCACTTTCCTCCTTCCAATGAAGATTGTTGCCTGCCCCCTTCCGGACAATGACAGGAGTGTGGCGTTTAAGTACGGTCCTACGGTGTTAAGCGCCGATCTGGGATGCGAAGACATGACTACCACCACAACCGGTATGATGGTAACCATTCCGGCAGGTAAGATTGGGGGTTGGGATGATATTGTGCTTCCCGATGATATTACACCTGCGGAATTTATTCAGCATGCGGATCAATATTTGCTTCGTGATGAGAATTCTGCTGACCTCTCCTTCCGACTGACAGTAAACGGTCTGACCTTTGCACCGCATTTTTCCAGGTATAAGGAAAGATATGGAATCTATTTCACGGTCAAGACAGGGGAAGAATTGCTTGAAGCCAAGAAGGCGAAGGAACAGGCACTCTTGGAGAAGCCGGAAGGTATTGTGATCGATACCGTACAGCCCGGATATGGTCAGTATGAAAACGATGAGCTTCATAAAATGTATGACTGGGGCGGCTCCGTCGGTTCAACGGAGCACGGAACCACGCGTTATGCCAAATCCGGAGGTTCCTTCACCTACCACATGTGCGTATCCGGGGAGGACAACAATTATCTTTCCCTTACCTTCCTGAAGGAGGACAACGGCAAATCTATCAAGATTGCTTCCGGGGATGAGGTGTTCTATGAGGAGGTACTGGACTACGACGGAATGGAAGAAACCTATGAAATCCGCGTAAAGGTACCAAAGACCGTTGTGGACCGGGCACAGACCGTGACAGCAAACGGAGAAGAACACAGGGTCATTCCCCTGACCTTCAAGGGAAGCCAGGGTGCGCAGTCAGCCAGATTATTTGGATTTGTGTATATGCTGGTCGTAGGGACGGGGCTTTTGTCACGATGACCGCCCATTGACATGAGGAGCGCCCATTGTCACGATTCGTTACAGGAGCGGAGTTTCTGTCACGAACTTAGTCGGAGGAACGGAGTTTCTTTTACGATACAGGTTCTTTGAGCTCGGCACCTTGTAACGGGGGGGCGCCGAGAGGTTTGCAGTATTCTCCGGATCTATGTAAAAATCGTTAACATGTAAAAAACTGATATCCAGATCCTTTTCTACTCGGGAGATAACAGGGCCAACCGTATTCCATGAGATACGCATAAATGCTGCAACTGCAGACTTGGAGCAATTGACTGCCATCCAGGCGGTCATCTCTTCAAACTTGTAGGTAAACCTGGAATCGTGACGAGCCCAGGGGAACTTACAGGTAACAATATCCTCACGTATGATAGTATTGTTTCAAACAGTTTATGTGAAATAGATCTGTTAATGGGCAATACGCTTCCCATTCACTATTTCTACAACCTTTGCGGAACCGAATATAACATTGCCTACGCAAGTGCAAACGTTACTGCCAAAAATCTTCCCGCTGCGTGTGATCAGTTCGTTGAGGAAGACAATTTCATATGGCAGGAGGTTTCCAGTGTCCATGACTTTAAGGTATGGTATCTGGACTTCTATTACTTGGCCTCTGTCTGTGGGCCGCATGTGCCCTGTCAGGCTGCTCAGTTTTTTCGCGGGAGCCTTCCATTTCCGATGTAACAAGCATTGCCAAAACATGCATCAATGAAAGTGTTGAACCGGCCGGACGTAAATATTCAGAAAGGGACTCCTACGGCAAAAAATACTATCCCACGGTAGATGACCATGGAATAGAATTCAATGTCATCGCAGAGAACGAAAAGGTAACAATTGCAGAAGCTTACATACCTTTTCTATACAGCAAGGATCTGTTCTACACCACCGACTATAAGGAA
>CALYSH010000133.1 GCA_945485625.1 uncultured Lachnospiraceae bacterium
ATGTACTTTTCCAGGAAATCCTCTTCCGTCAGAATGGGGATATTTAACTCCTTGGCTTTTTTATTTTTTGTAGAATTGGAAGAAATATCGTTGTTGATCAGGCAGGTGGTTTTCCCGGTTACACTTCCGGTCACCTTCCCGCCCAATGCTTCAATGGCATCCTTCAATTCATTCCTGTTTTCAAAATGCTCCAGACTTCCGGTAATCACAAAGCTGAGTCCCGCCAGACTCCGGTTTTCCTGATTCCCGGCAGGTTTCTGTAAGGTAAGCTCCTGCATCAGAAGCTCCAGCTGTTTCACATTGCTCTCCCGGGACATATATTCCACAAACGCGCCGGCAATCACATCGCCGATTCCTTCAATGGCACTCAATTCTTCCCGGTCAGCTTTTTGAATCGCGGATAAATCATAATCAAAATGTCTGCAGATTAACTTCGCCGTTGCCAGACCGATATTAGCAATCCCCAGAGCATATAATACGCGATGCAACACTGTCTCCCTGGATGCATCAATACTGTCCAGAAGATTTTGACAGGACTTCTCCCCAAAACCTTCCATGCCGGCAATCTCCTCACGGTAATCCCTTAAATGATACAAATCCGCGTAGGTTTTTACAAAGCCTTTGTCAATCAGTTTCTCCAGGGTGGCCTCGGATAAGCCATCAATGTTCATGGCATCTCTGCTGACAAAGAGAGTAAAGCTTTTAATCTGCTTTGCAGGGCAGGTCTCATTGGTGCAGTACAGGGACAGAGCCTCCTTAACCGCCATAAGCTTCGTCTCCCCGCCGCATACCGGACAGGTCTTCGGGATTTCTAATGTATCGCTGCCGGTGAGGTTCTCCGCAATCTGGGGAATAATCATATTTGCCTTATACACGGTAATCCGGTCCCCCAGACCAAGCTTTAAGCTTCGTACTACGCTGACATTATGCACGGACGCGCGGCTGACCGTAGTTCCCTCCAGCTCCACCGGTTCAAAAATGGCCACCGGGTTAATCAGACCGGTTCGACTGGGGCTCCACTCCATCTGAAGCAGCGTGGTTTCCCGCAGTTCATCCGTCCACTTAAATGCTATGGAATCCCTGGGGAACTTGGCAGTCCGTCCCAGGGATCTGCCGTATTCGATATCCTCATAGGATAAAACCAGTCCGTCCGAAGGAATATCATAGGTTGCAATCCTTGTTTCAAAGGTCCGGATGGCCTCCAATATGTTCTCCTGTGTGACGGCAATTCGTTCCACCGTCTGGAAGCCCAGATTTTCCAGAAACGTAAACTGCTTCTCCCTGGAATTCTCAAAATCTGTATTTTCGGCACTTACCAAAGCAAACGCAACAAAGCGCACATTTCTTTTTGCCGTAATCTCATTGTTTAACTGACGCACGGACCCACTGCAGAGATTTCGGGGATTCTTATAACGATCCTGAGGGTTTTCAATCTGCTCATTGATCCTCTCGAAATCCTTATAACCGATGACCGCCTCACCACGCAGTATCAGACGCCCGGTATATGGTATTCTGAGAGGAAGATTGACAAAGGTTTTCGCATTGTTGGTGATGACCTCACCGATCTCACCATTGCCTCTGGTAACCGCCTTCATCAATTGACCGTTTTCATAGGTCAATACGATGGTCAGTCCGTCCAGCTTCCAACTGAGTACCCCTGCATGACCGTTTAACCAGTCCCGTAATTCCTCCCGGTCCTTTGTTTTACTGAGGGACAGCATAGGACTTGCATGACGCTCCTTGGGCAGTTCATCCACCGCCTCGAAGCCAACATTTACCGTAGGACTGTTGGACAGCACCATGCCGGTCTCTTCTTCCAAAGCCACCAGTTCATCATAGAGCTTATCATATTCGAAGTTGCTCATGATCTCCTCGTCCTTTGCATAATACGCCCGGGAAGCCTTATTCAAAAGTTCCACCAGATATTGAATTCGTTCGGACTTCTTATCCTGCATAGCTGCCTCCATAGGGTTACATCTCACATCCTGCCAGATGATACAGTTCCTCTAACTGCGGCCCTGTAATCTCTCGGTATTCTCCCGGTTTTAAATCTTCCAATAAAATATTCACCACACGAATCCTCTTTAAACTCTTCACACGGTTTCCGCAGGCTTCACACATACGGCGAATCTGCCGATTCAAGCCCTGTGTCAATATGATGGAAAAGGTATATGGTCCAATGCCTTTCACCTGACAGGGTCTGGTGGTCGCATCCAGGTCCTTTAGGTATACCCCCTTCTCCATCTGCTTTAAGAACTCCGGCGTAACGGGTTTTACTGTCTTTACCACATATTCCTTTTCGTGGTGATTGGAGGCCTTCATCAGCTTCTGAATCAGCTCCCCATCATTGGTTAACAGCAATAGCCCTTCCGAATCCTTATCAAGACGACCTGCATAGGTCACCCGTACCGGATAGTTTATCTGTTCTGTCACAATTTTATCCGCATGCTTATCCCGTTCCGTGCACACCACACCCACAGGCTTATAATAGGCCAAAACCACGCGACGGAATCGGTCGGACGCATCCTTATGCTCCAATATCTTCCCTCGGACCCATACTTCATCTGCTTCCGTTATCACGGTTCCCAGTTCGGCTCTCACACCGTTTACCAGCACCGTCCCGGAAGCAATAAGCTTGTCCGCATCCCTTCTGGAGCATATCCCCCGGGAAGCCAGATATTTATTTAGTCGGATTCGCTCCATCTCCTCAGCTCCTCCAGTTTCCGTACCTTGGGCACACCGCATGCATCTGTGATGCCCTGCTTTGCCATCCGGTCCGCCAGTTCGTTATATTTTACATTTGTGTGAGCCGCAACCTTTTGGAATCGGATTCGGATGGACCTCCCCCATTCCCGCATGGCTGCCGCATACTTCTGCGTATAAGGCGTTTTGCTTTTCCAGGCTCCGGTGACCCACTTTTCAATTCCTTCATAATCATAGCAAAGCAGAATCTCGGAGAACCCACTCATCATAGCTGTTTTTACTGCATACATGGCTCCCAGCATCTCCCCCGTCACATTCCGGTGTACCAGGGATTCCGGGTTGTCACCGTTGCCAAACTCCGTAAAGATTCTGCCGTCCGGATGCAAAAAGACACAGCCAAAGGCATACTTCCCCATCTCCTGGGAAAAGCTTCCGTCCACATAAGCCGTAAGGCACTGTTCCGGCGGAGCTGACTTCTTAAGGGCATTGCCCTCACCCAGATAAGCCTTCGCCTCCTCCAGGGTGGGAAAGCCCTTATACTGTGCCCCCGGATATCCGTCTACACTCTTCTTTGCCTCATCCCAGTTTTGGAAGATTCCTGTGGTTTTTCCTGTTTTCACTGCATAATACTTTTTTGCCGCCATAAAAATCCTTATTCTGCAATCGCCTTCTTAATCGCTCCCATTAATTCCTCATAGGTCTCGTATGCAGGAAGCTGTGGATACTCTGCCTTGATGGCATCGGTACTTCTGAATAAGAAGCCTGCCTTACTGTTTAAAATCATGCCAAGGTCATTGTGGCTGTCACCACTGGCAATGGTATCATATCCGATGGACTGAAGTGCCTTCACGGTAGTCAGCTTGGACTGTTCACAACGCATCTTGAAACCTGTAATCTCACCATTTTCAGCCACTTCCAGGGTATTGCAGAAAATAGTGGGATATCCTAATTTTTTCATCAGAGGGCCCGCAAACTGGGAGAAGGTATCGCTGATGATGATAACCTGGGTGAGGGAGCGGAGCTCATCCAGAAACTCCTTTGCACCGGGCATGGGATCAATTTTTGCAATGGTATCCTGAATTTCCTTTAATCCAAGACCGTGCTCCTTTAAGATTCCGATTCTCCACTTCATCAATTTATCGTAATCGGGCTCATCCCTGGTAGTTCTCTTTAATTCCGGAATTCCGCTCTCCTCTGCAAATGCAATCCAGATTTCCGGTACCAAAACACCTTCCAAATCCAAACAAACAATATTCATGTCCATATCCTCCGTATTGATTCATTATCCTTACCACTATACCACAAAGACCTTGCTTCCGCAATGGATTCCAAAAGATAAATCCCCCTTCTGCCCGGGAACCTGCCATGGACAAAAGAGGGATACCATTATTTGTTCTTATCGTAAAGAATCTTCAGGCCTTTAATTAACAGCTGGCTGTCCACATGAAACTTATGCTTACAGCAGGGAATGACCAGCTTCGCGAAGCCGCCGGTGCAGACTACTTCTGTCTCATAACCCAGATCCTCCCAGATTCGCTCCACCATGCCGTCAATACAGGAAGCATGTCCGTAAATACTACCGCTCTGCATTGCTCCCACTGTGGTACCGTTGATCAGCTTCTTGGGCAGCTCAATGGCAATCTGAGGCAGATGGGCTGCATGGGCCGTCAATCCATTCAGCGCAACCTTTACACCGGGCAGAATCATTCCACCCATAAACCGACGCTGATTATTGATGACGGAGATGGTTGTTGCGGTTCCCATGTCAATAATGAGCAAAGGGGAACCGTACTCTGCCAGTCCGGCCACAGCACCCACCAGCAAATCCGGTCCTAACGCGGAGGGGTCATCAATTTTAATATCCACACCGGTCTTACAGCCCGGACCCACCTCAATAATACTTTTATTCAGGATAATCTCTGCAGCATTCCGAACCTGTCTGGTTACCTGGGGTACCGAGGAGGATAATATTCCGCCCTCAAACTGCTCCGGCTTCACGCCGTGAATATCCATAATGGTCTTAATTGAAATGGCATACTCCGTCGAGGTCAGCTGGGAATCCGTATGAATTCGCCTCTCAAAAATAATATTTCCGGACTTCTCATCCATGCCGCCAACGACAATGTTGGTATTACCCACATCCAAAGCCAGAATCATAACCTTTTCTCCTTTCACAGTCAAAAGAACAACACCTGAAGAGAAGCCCTTCAGGTGTAAGATATTACCCTCCTATTTCGGAATTGTGCTTTTCCATCAAATTTGCATATTTCTCGACCGACGCGCTCTCGCTCCAGCGGTCACGTAGCGGTACTAAACTCGAACGCTTATGCGTTCTTGTTAAGGGCCGACGCTTTAGAGCAAACCGAGCTCCGCTCCGAGAAACGTCACGTTGATAATTCGTGACGTTTGGTTTGCGACCTTAGGG
>CALYSH010000134.1 GCA_945485625.1 uncultured Lachnospiraceae bacterium
CTGGATTTATTTATAGAAAAAATAGCGGAGTACAACATCCAGTAACCCGCCTCCCAGTCCCTGTGTGTAAATCTCTGCGACTCTCTTCCAGTCACTGTTCTTCATCTGTCGAATCATAATTCTTTCCTCCCGTCCGCCCCCCACTTCATTATAAATCACAAAAGAAAAAATGGACAGAAATAATTCCGCAAAAAATAGGTTGTTTTGACTATTGATCCGTGCAACCTCGATTCCGCTTCGCTCCATCTCGGTCACGGGCTTCGCCCTATAAATAAACAGAGAAAAAGCCGGGAACTTAAGCAAGCTTAATCCCGGCTTTTTCTCTGTTTATTTGCACGGCTCATGCCTTGCGTGAAAGCTGCTGACGGGAATCGGACCCGTGACCTCCACATTACCAATGTGACGCTCTACCGACTGAGCCACAGCAGCATTTCGGCTTTGCTCTCGCAATCACCGTTGTCTATATTAACAAATGATTATAGAAAAGTCAATACTTTTTTTCAATATTATACATCTTTTTCTCCGGGAGAGGAAGAAAAAGAGTGGGTGGATAAGGAGCTATTGCTCCTCATCCACTACCTCTGCCACCTCGGAAACTTCTGTATTCTCAACAGTCGCAACCTTTTGTGGTACACGTTTTCTTTTGTCACTGGTGAACACATCATAAATACAAGGGATTACAATCAGGGTAAGCAGTGTACCATACAGCAAGCCGCCGATTGTTACAATCGCCATGGGTTTCCCCATTTCGGATCCCATGTCATTACTGAATACCATGGTTGACAAGGCAAGAATGGTGGTTAGTGCTGTCATAAGTACCGGACGGAGTCTGGTCCTGCCTGCCTCCAGGATTGCTTCCGTCTTTGTCTTTCCACTTTCCCGCAGCTGGTTCATATAGTCAATCAATACAATACCATTGTTTACTATGACACCGGCCAGCATTACGAAACCAATCATTGCGATAACACTGACTTCACTGCCGGACACAAACAGGCCAAAGAATCCACCGGTAAAGGCCAACGGAATGGTAAACATAATGATAAACGGAGACAGCAGGGACTGGAACTGGGCTACCATAATCAGGTACATAAATACGATTGCCAAAAGCAGCATCAATCCAACCTGTTCCATTGCCTCATTGATGGTTTCATTTTCACCGGAATAAACCAGCTTATAACCCTCCGGCATCTGATAATCCTTCAAGGCATTATCTACTGCATTTGCCACCTTGCTGATGTTATATCCGTCCTCGCCGGTTACCGATACCGAAATATATCTGGTCTGGTCAGCACGGTTGATGGCACTTAAGGACCATGCCGATTCGAAATCAGCCACCTCAGACAGTGCAATCTTTATCTTTTTACCATCACTGTCCGTGCCCTCGATCTTGATATCTTTTAAAAGCTCCCTTGTTAATGTAACATCGCTTCCATGGCTGACAAATACATTGTAATCCTTATTGTCTGCAGCCAATACGGTACTGCTGCTGGCAGCCGCAATCTTGGGTGAAATCTGCGTAAAGACCTGTGCAACCGTCAAACCGTAGCTGACGGCTTTATCCCGGTCAACAATGACACGAAGCTCTTCCTTCGAATCAGCCAGTCCGTCATTTACGTCGGCAACCCCCTTTACTCCTTCCAAACGTCCTGCAATATCGCCTGCGATCCTGCGAAGGGTATCCATATCCCTTCCCCGTACCTGAATGGTAATACCGCTGCCACCCAGTGCAGACATATCCATGGTAGAAGTATCCACAGTAATCTCGGCCTCCAGATCCTTTGTCTTCTCCAGAATCAAAGCTGCAATTTCCTCATTGCTCATGGTCTTGTTTTCATCCGCCACCACATAAATACTGGTAGAATTGGTACTGCTGTTTCCGCCGCCTAACATGGCCAAGGTGGAGGTGGAAGTCATGGCACCCACATCTACCACATCCTCAATCTCCATTATTTTCTCTACAACCCGGTCTGTAAGCTCTGCAGTTTCCTTCAGGGTTGCCTCTCTTCCCAACGATACATTCACTGTCAACTGGGTGGAATCCATCTCAGCCATAAAGGCGGTACCATTGGAGAAAGCCGCTAACACGCTTCCTACCAGGAATACAATTACCAGAATAAATACCAAACGCTTCACACGAAGTGCCGTTCCCAGCACCTTTACGTATCCCTTCGCAAGTAATTCAAATATCTTTCCTTCCTTCTTCGGCTCTGCCTTACTTAACAGCTTGGAACCCATGGCAGGTACCACTGTCATAGCCACAAACAAACTGGCAAATAAGGAATACCCAATGGTTAATCCCATATCCACAAAGAGCTGTCTTGTAATGCCTTCCGTGAATACAATAGGAAGGAATACGCATACGGTAGTCAGCGTGGAAGCAATAATTGCACCGGACACCTCCCTGGCTCCATATATGGCTGCTTCTTTTGCCGAATAACCTTCTCCACGCATACGGTAAATGTTTTCAATTACCACAATGGAGTTATCCACCAGCATACCGATGCCTAAAGCCAGACCGGAAAGGGAGATAACGTTTAAGGTTACTCCACTGAAATACATACAAACAATGGCGGTTACTAAACTGATCGGGATAGAAAATGCTACAACAATGGTAGGTCTGATATCCTTCAGGAACAAAATCAGAATCAAAATGGACAGCAACGCTCCAAACATTATATTATTAATGATGGAATTCATAACCAGGTCAATGTAAATACCCTGATCCATCAGAGTAATCATGGCCAGGCCATCATTGCGCTCCATCAGACGTTTGAAACGGGCGGCCAGCAAATCAGACACCTGGCCGGTAGAATATCCGGTCTGTTTCTGGATAGTCAGCATCACGCCGGCACTGCCGTTTACATTGGTGTAGATGGTATCGGAATTGTCCGTATAAAAAACGTCTGCCACATCCCCCAGCGTAATTACATCCACTCCGTCCATATGCAGGTCCATCAGAGGAAGTGACTTCAGTTCCTCCACCGTGGAAGGCTTATCACCCACACGGATCAGATATTCTACACCATCCTCGGTAACATATCCCGCGGGCATGGAGAAGTTCTGGGCAGTCAGCAGGCCCTTAATGGTATCTACCGTCAGAACGTCTGTCATGTCGGCCTGCTTGTATGCATCCTCTTTTGCATCATCTAACTGTTTCTCGCCCTCGTCCAGCTGTTCTTCCGCATCTGCCATCTGATCCAGACCGGCCTGCAACTGCTTTTCAGTTTCCGTCAACTGAGCCTCTGCCACTTCCAACCGATATTCCCCAAGGCTGATGGATGCCTTTCCGTTTGCCATTTCGATTGCAGCAGTCATCTGACCTTTTTCAATCTCCAGGAGGCCGTTATTGATATCACTAATCGCTTTTCCCAGGTCCGTAATGTTCTGCTTCTTTAACTGCTCGTTTACCATTGCCACATAGGCATCATAGCCGAGACCGCTGGTATTTGCGCTGATTGCAGCAAGCAGATTGGTCCGCTGCTCATTCAAGGCTGACTTTGTTGCCGCCACGGCTGTATCAATGGCAGTCAGAGAAGCGGTTACCGTACGAGCATTGGCTGTATCCGTCCAATCCAGCTGCATCAGCTGTTCCATATTCACCGTTTCCGCCAATTCCGGACTCTGCTCCAATGCCTGGGCCAGCAATTCGTTCTCGGATACATTCTTCTTGAGATTTTCTATCTCTGCCTTTCCTTCCAGAATCTTATCATCATCTGCAGCATTCCCTGAGCTGACTGTATTGTTTCCTTCTGCAATCTTCGCCATGGAAGCCAGGTATTTCATTGTACAATTGCTGATTGGATCCAGCTTGGCGATGGCAGCATCCAGCTGCTTTACTCCCTCGTTCTGCTGCGCAGTAACCGTAAGCGTATTCTGCATATCCTCCAGCATATTCTTTGCCGCTGTCAGCTGCTGCTTCTGCTTCGCCAGCTCGGCATTTACCTCGTTCTGCTTATTTTCCAATTCCTTCTTACCATCTTCCAGCTCCAGCTTTCCGTTGGCAATTTCTTTTTTACCGTCCTCCAGTTCTTTCTGCCCGTCCAGCAATTCCTTCCGGCCATCTTCCAGTTCCTTTCGGCCATCTACCAGCTCTTTCTGGGCATCCTCCATTTTTTTATCGATGGATTCCTGTATCTTCCCGTTAATGGCATCCACCTTTTCTTTCCGGATGATGACATTTACGCTTTCTTCCAAAAGACCGCTGGCGCTGGCGCTGGCAACGCCCTCAATACTCTCCAGTTCCGGAATAATCGTCTCCTGCACAAAGGTACTGATCTGAGCCAAGTCCATTCCATCCACACCCACTGCTGCAATCATAACAGGCAGCATGTCAGGATTCAGTTTCATAATAATCGGATTGCCCACCGAATCATCCCAGTAGGATTTAATCTGATCCAGACTTTCTCTGATTTCCAGAGAAACTGCGTTCATGTCTGCAGACTGGGCGAACTCCAGAATAACCATGGAATAATTCTCGCTGGACACTGAACTGATATTTTCAATATTGCTCACTGTAGCCATAGCCGATTCCACCGGAGAGGACACCACCATCTCCACGGTTTCCGGACTGGCTCCCGGATAAGGTGTCATAACAATCACATATGGTAAACTGATGCTGGGCAGCAGATCCGCAGTCATCCTGGTGAATGCTACCACTCCAAGAACAACCGCCAGCACTACACCTACTAATACGGTATATGGTTTTTTTACACTGAATCCAGACATTTCCTTCGTTCTCCTCTGATTCGCACAACGAAATCCACTTAATTTGACATTGTTGATTATACGGCTCAAAATCAAACTACGTCAATGCCTCATTCTATTAAAAAAAGATAAAGAAGCCTATAACAGCTTCTTTATCTTACTCTTTAATCTCTGAAGGGCATTATCTGTGGATTTTTCGCTCCGCCCCAGCACCTTGGCAATCTGGGAGGTACTCATTCTGGTCATATACAAATCCAGCACCTGTTTCTCAAAGGGACTCAATTCATTTGCAATGGCATTCTGCAAATATGCCACACGCTCCTTGTCCAGGAACAAATCCTCCGGATTGGAACCGTTTCCACTGGCAAGCTCCTCAAG
>CALYSH010000135.1 GCA_945485625.1 uncultured Lachnospiraceae bacterium
GTATGACTGGATTGAAGAGGAAGGCTTCCGTGTTAAGAAATTCCGGGACAAAGCTGCTGTGATGGATGGTGTGTACAATGATCCTTTGCTGCAGGGTACCAACGGTGTCCTGACCATGGGCTTTATCGTAACCATCATTCTCTGCGCGGTAGGTTATCTGATATATTGGATTATGTCCATCCGTTCCAGAGAAATGCTTTTCGGTGTCCTTAGAGCCTGCGGTATGCACAAGGGAGAAGTATTCCAGATGCTGACGATTGAGCAGTTCTTCTCCGGTGTATTGTCCATTCTGGTGGGCATCGGCATCGGCGGACTGACCTCAAAGATGTTTGTCCCCATGCTGCAGAATGCATATGCGGCAGCGAACCAGATCCTTCCCATGCAGCTCATCACCGACCCGGTGGATATGTACCGACTGTTCGGGGTCATTGCCGGCGTTATGGTATTGTGTCTGTTTACATTGATTCTTCTGGTATTTAAGATGAATGTATCCAAGGCTTTGAAGCTTGGTGAAGAATAACCGTTAAAATAAGAAAGGAAAGAATATGAGCGATAGCATTATTACAATCAGTGGCGTAAACAGAATTTTTTCCTCTGCAAGCGGTGATTTCCAGGCTTTAAAGGACATCAATGCGGAAATTCCCGGAGGAGTTCTTACTATATTAAAGGGACGCTCCGGTTCCGGTAAGACCACCCTGTTAAATATTATCGGAGCGCTGGATACCCCCACCTCCGGAAGCGTGTTTATTCAGGGGCAGAACATTGGAAAGATGACCGAAAAGCAGAGAGAGAATTTAAGAAGGGTTCAGATTGGATTTGTATTCCAGTCCGTATCCCTGATACCTTCCATGAATGCGTTTCAGAATGTAGAGTTCTCCATGCGTCTGGCAGGCATTAACAAGGGCCGGGAGGAACGCGTAAGGGAGTGCCTTAAGATGGTGGGTCTGGGAAGCCGTATGAACCATATGCCGGCGGAGATGTCCGGTGGTGAGCAGCAGAGAGTTGCAATCGCAAGAGCCATTGCCCATCGTCCCAGCATTATTCTGGCGGATGAGCCCACGGCGGAGCTGGATTCCGCAATGGCAGCGGAGGTGACGCAGCTTTTCAAGGAAATGACCAGGAAGGAAAATGTCAGCATCGTCATGACTACTCATGATACGGGTCTGATGGATGCGGGCGATATGATTATTGAACTGGAAAACGGACAACAGATAATTCGTCCGGAAACCTCCACTGTAATGTAGAAAGGCGGGCTGAAAAATGGCAGAAAATATGATTCAGGCCGACGGCCTGGTAAAAATCTACAAATCTAAGGAAACAGAGGTGCTGGCTCTCCAGGGACTGGACCTGACGGTGGAGACAGGAGAGCTGACCGCTCTCATCGGTAATTCCGGCAGCGGTAAATCCACCTTCTTAAATATGATCGGTGGTCTGGACAGACCCAGTGCCGGATCCCTTCTGGTAGGCGGCAAGAATTTGTTTACCATGACCGAAAAGGACCTGGTGGAGTATAAGCGCAACACCGTAGGCTTCGTATGGCAGAACAACGGACGGAACCTCCTCCCCTATCTCTCCGCACTGGAAAACATTATGCTGCCCATGCATTTGTCCAGCACAAAAAAGAAGAGAGAGAAGGCCATGGAGCTCATTGAGCTGGTTGGACTGGCACATAAGAAGAACAATCATTTAAACACTATGTCCGGTGGAGAACAGCAGCGAATTGCCATTGCCATTGCACTGGCCAATTCTCCAAAGCTTCTGCTGGCGGATGAGCCTACCGGAAGTGTGGATGCCAAGACTGCGGATTACATTTTCGATATTTTTACGGAGCTGAACAAAAACGGACAGACCATTCTGATCGTAACCCATGATGTGGCTCTGTCCAAAAAGGTAAAACGAGTGGTGGCAATCCGTGACGGAAAGATCAGCAGTGAGCGTATCCTGAAGGAAAGCTATGCGGACCGCCTGAAGGAGGTCACCATCGACTGGCGAAACGAGGATACCCAGGAGGAGTACGTCATCCTGGACAAAGCAGGACGCGTTCAGATTCCCAAGGAGCTGCTGGCTGCCTTAAACCTGAAGGACAATAAGGCTAAGATTGAACTTCAGGATGGTAAGATTTTGATCAGTCCGCCCAAATAACTGTGCAAATATTGCGAAAATGGTATAAAGTGGAATGCCATAGTGTGTCATATTGCTAAAATATGCGCAATTTATGGCATTCTCTTTTGTATAAAGATGCGAAGGAATCACGGAAAAAGAAAAAACTGCACAATGAAAAGCCGCAGAAGCGGTGTTAACGAAGCAATATGTTGAACAAATTAAGCAACAATTGAGAAGCAACATGAGCAAATAAAAGATATAATACTCATTATAAAAAGAGAAGTATCTCTATTTTTAAAATACAGGGAGGCATTTATGAAGGACTCTGTGAAGAAATTATTAATCACTGTAGGTGTTGTGGTGGTGTTCGTGGTTATCTGCTTAATCATGAATCTGAAGCCTGTCAAGACCTACGAAGAGAAGTACGCGGGCGTGGATCTGGAAGCGGACGTAGAGGGCGCTGTTCGACAGGGCACTTATACCAGATACCTTTATGCGCACAAAGACGCAAAAACCCCGGCTCAGGATGCTGAGATTGACTTGTTCAATTATCAGGCAGAGGGCGAAGTGAGCGTTCGCACCAATTATGAAGGAGAAGCCAGAGCACTCTTTACCGGTTCAGATTCCAAGGTTACCTGGAATGTGGAAGTAAAAGAAGCAGGCTTCTACAACATTTACATGGAATACCTGATTCCGGAATCCAGAGGCGTTGCTGCGGAGCGTACTTTCCAGATCAATGGAGAGCTTCCGTTTGAGGATGCAAAGAATATCGCGTTCAGCCGTATCTGGAAGGATGGCGCAGCCAAGAAGATTGATAACCAGGGCAATGAGATTCGTCCTACCCAGGTGGAGGTTTTCGATTGGCAGAAGGCGTACTGCAAGGATCCCATGGGCTATGTAACCGAGCCTTACTGCTTCTATTTCGAGAAGGGTATGAATACCCTTACCCTGGAAGCGGAAAATGAGCCCATGATTTTAAGAAAGCTTGCCGTTACTGCTGTGAAGAAGGATCCTGCTTATGCAGAGTACATTGCAAAGCAGCCTGCAGTAAATGCATCTGCAACTGCATTGAACTACGATCAGATTGTTCAGGGTGAGGATTCCACTCTTCGTTCCGAGTCTTCCCTTTATGCAAAATATGATCGTTCTTCCCCTACCACCCAGCCCAACAGCGTAACCAAGACCATTCTGAATTACGTTGGCGGTGAAGCATGGAGAACCTCCGGCCAGTGGATTGAGTGGAATATTAGTGTGCCCGAAGATGGCTTCTATAATATTACCATCAAGGGACGTCAGAATTATTCCCGTGGTAGCGTATCCAGCCGTCTGCTTACCATTGACGGAGAGGTTCCTTTCGAGGAAGCAAAGGAAATCTCATTTGATTACAGAAACGATTGGGAATGCAAAACTCTTTCCGATGAAAATGGTGAGCCCTATAAGTTCTATCTGACTGCCGGTGAGCATACTCTTCGTCTGGAAGCTACTCTGGGCGGCATCGGACCGATCCTGGAGGATTTGGAGGACTGTACCTTCCGTCTGAACCAGATTTACAGAAAAATTCTGGTTTACACCGGTGCGACTCCCGATAAGTACAGAGATTATGATGTTCATCTGGTATATCCTGAGGTAATTGAGGCTATGAAGCTGGAGTCCATGCGCCTTTACAAGGTGGTAGATGACATGGTGAAGTTCACCGGTCAGAAGGCAGACCAGATTGCAACTGCCCAGACCCTGGCGACCCAGCTGGAGAGATTTATTGCAAAGCCTGAGAAGATTACTACCGAGTTTACCAACTTTAAGGATAATATTACCGCTCTTGGAACAGCGTCCCTGGCTTTGAGCGAGACAAAGCTTGATATTGATTATGTAGAAATCAGCGGTCTGGATACCAAGGTGAAGAAAGCCAGAGCCAATATCCTGACCAGCACTTTTCATGAGCTAAAGTCCTTCGTTGCATCCTTTATTGTAGATTATGATGCGGTGGGTGATGTTTACGAAGGCAATGCGGAAGATGTAATTAAGGTGTGGATTCTGACCGGTCGTGATCAGGGTACCATCTTAAAGTCCATGGTGGATGACTCCTTTACTCCCAAGTCCGGCGTAAAGGTAAACGTGGAAATCGTTGCTCCCGAAGCAGTGCTTTCTGCGGTTATGGCAGGCAGAGGCCCCAATGTCATTCTTTCCATCGGTGGCGACCAGCCTGTGAACTATGCACTTCGTGGTTCTGCAGTAGACCTTACCGAGTTCCCTGATTATAAGGAAGTGTTTGCAAACTTTACAGAAAGCTCCTACGAACAGTACACCCTGGACGCAGGAGACGGACATAAGCAGATTTTCGGTGTTCCCGAGACACAGACCTTCAACGTAATGTTCTATCGTAAGGATATTATGGAAGAACTTGGTCTGGAAGTACCCAATACCTGGAAGGAGCTGATCGAGATGTTCCCCACAATCCAGGGCAACAACATGATTATCGGTATCCCCAGTGCCGGTGGTTCCAGCTCCTCCGCCAACGGTAGTACCGCAATTCTTTCCAACAATGCGGACCTGAGTATGTACATCAGTCTTCTGTTCCAGTACGGCGGAGATATGTACAATGAGAAGGGTACTAAGACCACCGTACATGAGGAAGCAGGAGTGGAAGCCTTCTCCGATTACGTGAAGTACTTTAATGATTACGGTATCCCCGTATTCTACGACTTTGTCAGCCGTTTCCGTTCCGGTGAGATGCCCATCGGTATAGCAAGCTATGCAACCTATAATACTCTGATGGTATCCGCGCCTGAAATCCGTGGTCTGTGGGACTTCACTCTGATTCCCGGTACCGAGAAGGTGGATGAAAACGGCAACAAGTACATTGACCGTTCCAACTTCATCGCAGGTAGTGCTTCCATTATGATTCCTACCGATGATGCAAAGGCTAAGCAGAACTCCTGGGAGTTCTTAAAGTGGTGGTCCTCCACCGATACCCAGGTTC
>CALYSH010000136.1 GCA_945485625.1 uncultured Lachnospiraceae bacterium
GCACAGCGAGAAACGCCGCAGAGCGGCAGGTGAAGCGGCGGAAAGGAGCGGCAGTGATAGAAATGTTACGGCTTTTTGAGAGGACGCGGATTGAAGCGTCTTGAGGTGCATGGTATAATAAATAATAGTTTTCACGAAAGAAACGGAAGCGGCTAAAGCCCGTATTTGCGTTTTGCAGGAGAATACAGCTCAAGCAGAGTTTATGTGTCGGTATAGCTGAACTACACCACTACACAAAACTTACGGCGGGAGTTGGGCTTTGTACCCCACGACACAGTAGAGGACAGGTATGTTTTCATGCGGCTGAAGTTGTCGTAATTCTTATATGGTGGAGCCGCAAAAATGTACTTAGTCCCCATCCGCAAAGAAAAATTGCGGCTTTGACAAGCTTGCTTGACAGAAAGCAAGGACAAAATCAAGTACAATAAAGCTGCAAGAAAAAGGAGGTGCTTTACATGAGCAAAAACCTCGCTGATAACATCGTCACCCTGCGAAAAAAGCATGGGCTGTCACAAGAACAGTTTGCCGAAAAAATCAGCGTTTCCCGACAGACCGTTTCAAATTGGGAGCGTGGAATAGCGGTTCCGGATGTTGAAACGCTCAACCTAATTGCAAAGCTGTTCGATACAGATTTATCGGCTATAGTAAACGGAGAAAACAGCGGAACGGAGAAGCAGAAGGATACGCTGCGACACCGAACGGCGCTGTTGCTTGCTTCTGCCGCGCTGATGATCGTGCATTTTATTCTTGCCTTTTCCGGTAAGATTTATATGTTCCCTGTGGTAATTGTCCCCGGTTTACTTGTGGGATTGTCCGCACTAATCCACTTTGCTTTCCGCCATACTACCGCACAGAATGACTTTTCCATCATTGCAGGGTTTGACAAGAAAAAGGACAACATAGAGATTGTAAGAAAACAACTTGCCACAATCGACTTGCTTAATCTTGCCGTCGTGTTCTTGTTTAATATTTTGTTTTTTGCTATGTATGTCTCACCCGAAGATAGTTTACATATAAGCAACATGATATTTTTGGGTATATACATTCTGACTTTCATAACAATCGTTGTTGGGGTAAATCTAAAAATGAAGTCAAGATAAACTGCCCTGCTACACAACTGAATAGCCGTATGAAGCGCAATCTATGAAAAACCGGTTGAGCTTTTTTACCCGAAATCACAAAGGAACGGCATTCATAGAAACGTTGTGGCTTTTTGAGTGAAAGCAAATTGAAAGGGTTTGTTTACGCATGGTATAATCAAAATATATCGGAGCGTTTTTAAACAGACATATCCGTCAGAGCGGGCAAGCTTTGCGCAGCAAAAAAGCACTGGCAAAAAACGGCCGATGCCTTGATAGTGCGCTATGTAAGTGGGAATATTTAACGGCACAATCGCATTCCACTATGTCCATACATTCCATCAATGTGCGGATTGATTTTTAAGATTGTAGTAAATTGTAGTAAAACGGGATGAATGTGTGAGCTTTCCAGCGGCAGATTCGGGCGCAAAATGAGAGCTAAAAGCTCCCCGAATAATGCTTTTGTGTAGTAAAGCATTTGAAAGCAAAAACCCCGAAAGTGCCTATTTTCGGGGTTTTTCTGGCGCACCTAACAAGATTCAACCTGTGACCTATCGCTTAGGAGGACAGAGCTAACCCTTTCCCGGGGTGTGCTCTATCCGAGGTTTATATTGTTAGCGCATTTTGCGAATTTTTAGGGAATTGCGGGATTATTCAGAACTTCTTTTCTTGTTTTCGAACTTTATCAAGCCTTCAAAAATGCATGGCGTCGCTCGTGGTGCCACAAATGGTGCCAAATTGAACACCGGATATACCTTTCCTCTTGAGAGGGAGTGGTATAGCCGCTTTTTGAGGATATTAGTGAAATTCGGGTGGGTTTAAGCAATGATTGGCTGATTTCAGCAAAATCCAGAGTGGTCACAGTACGATCAGAACGCCAATCTTCCACAAAGGCGCCAAAACGGGTGCCATTTCAAATTCATAGACTATTTGAAGACGCAGACGATGCGTCTTTTTTGATCGGCCGATTATAGTGTAGCTTACTCTTGGTAAAAAGCAAAGGGGTTATTTCAAATTTGCTGTTGACTACGGTCGTAGTTTTATCGCGAATATTTTTAGAATGTTTTGCTATTGATATTGACTTTCATCGTAATAGCGAGTATAATATTATTGAGTTGTTATAACCGAGGTAAAGTGTATGGATTACATGACTGAACTCGCCGCCATCGCAAAAGCACATGGCGGAATCATTGAAACAAAAGTAGCAGCGCAGCATGGCATCTCAAAGGCGATGCTCTATAAGCTGTGCAAAGAAGATAAAATCCATCGAATTGTAAAGGGGCAGTACATTCTTCCCGATGATATGCAAGATGAGCTATTGTCGATCAGCAAGCGTTCCGACAAAGTGATCTTCTCCCATGAGACGGCGCTGTACTTACACGGAATTTCTGATCGCACCCCGTTCGAGCATACCATCACAGCCCCTTCCGGTTGCATCCCCTCAACAGCGATCAAGACCGAGTGCAAAGTGTATTACATCAAGCCGGAGCTGTTCGAGCTGGGAAAGACCACGCTGAAAACCCCTGCCGGAAATGATGTCCCTGCCTACGATCTGGAGCGCACGATCTGTGACGTCATCCGCAGCCGCAACAAACTGGGAACCGAAACATTCCTTGCGGCGTTGAAGCTGTACGCAGCCAACCCGAAAAAGGATCTGAACAAACTGAACTCGTATGCAAAGAAGATGCGGGTGTCCAACATCCTGCGTCAGTATCTGGAGGTGCTACTGTGAGCAAAGCAATGAGTCTGAAAGCGAAGGTTCGGAACATTGCAAAACAGAAAAACATTCCGGCACAGGTCATTCTGCAAAATTACATGTTCGAGCGTCTCATGGTCCGCCTCTCTGCTTCCGAATATAAAGAGAAGTTCGTGTTAAAGGGCGGTATGCTGGTGGCGGCCATTGTTGGTCTGGATAACCGAGCAACCATGGATATGGATACTACGCTGAAAAACCTGCCCCTCACACCGGAAGCCATCCGCAGTGCGCTGGAGACTATCTGCGGCATCGCCTTCGATGACGGTGTGTCCTTTGAGATCGGAACCATTTCGCCCATCCGTGAAGATGACATTTATGGTGGCTACCGCGTTATGCTGAACGCCAGATTTGATACGATAATCACCCCGCTCAGTATCGACGTATCCACCGGCGACGCCATCACTCCCCACGCGGTGCAGTACAATTTCTCTGAAATATTCGATGATGAGAAATCTTATGAATTATGGGCATACAACATCGAAACCGTCATGGCAGAAAAGGTTGAAACCATCTTACGTCGCGGCGTGTTCAATACCCGACCCAGAGACTTTTACGATGCCTACATACTGAGCACAACCCAGAAATTTGACAAGGCCGTGTTCACTGATGCACTGCAGGCAACAGCCGCCCACCGCGGTACCGCACAGCAGATCGCAGATGTTCCCGCAATCCTGCAAAACATCGAAGAAAGCCCCAAACTCAAAACCATGTGGGAGAAATACCGCAAACAATTCGCATACGCAGCAGACATCGAATACGATCAGATCATGACCGTGCTGAAAACACTACTGGGACTTTGCAAAACGGAAGGAGAACGATGATATGGCGATTGATAAGAAACAGTTGTCAGAAACCGACATCCGAACTAAATATATTACTCCTGCTATCGAGGCTGCAGGTTGGAATAAGATGACGCAAATGCGTGAGAAATATCCCATCACGGCGGGGCGCATTATTGCGCGTGGTCAGGTGTGTTAACGTGAGAAGCCGTTAAAGGCGGATTATGTCCTTTTTTATAAACCCAACAAGCCGATTGCAATTGTTGAAGCAAAGGACAATAATCACACCATGTCAGACGGCATGCAGCAGGCGCTGAATTACGCTCGTATGATGAATGTGCCATTTGTATTTTCTTCTAATGGTGATGGTTTTGTGTTCCATAATCGCTACATAACTGAAGGAGAAAAGGAGACTGTTCTTTCTCTTGATGAATTCCCATCCCCCGAAACACTTTGGCAGATGTACGTTGAGCAGAATAATGTTGGGCCCGTACAAAGCAGAATTATCGACGAACCTTAATATGTAGATAACCCCAACAAACAACCGCGCTATTATCAGATTAACGCAATAAACAAAACCGTAGAGGCAATCGCCAACGGGCAGGATCGTGTGTTGCTGGTCATGGCAACCGGTACAGGTAAAACGTACACAGCATTCCAGATTATTTGGCGTTTGTGGAAAGCTGGAATCAAGAAAAGAATACTCTTCCTCGCTGATCGCACAGCACTGATTTCACAGACGTTTACAAACGATTTCGCACCGTTCAAAGATAAGATGACATGGGCAACCAAACAGAATTTTGATACTGCCTATGAAATTTATCTTGGATTATATCAGGGACTAACTGGAGAAGACAAGGATGCAAACAGTTTGTTTAAGCAGTTCAGTCCAAACTTCTTTGACCTGATAGTTGTAGATGAGTGTCATCGTGGCAGTGCCAAAGCGGACAGCCAATGGCGCGAGGTGTTGGAGTATTTCACTTCGGCAACGCAAATCGGCCTTACTGCTACGCCAAAAGAAACCAAGGAAGTTTCCAATATTGACTACTTTGGAGATCCCGTCTACACCTACACTCTGAAACAAGGCATCAACGATGGCTACCTCGCTCCGTATCGTGTTATCCGTGTATTCTTTGACAAAGATGTCGAAGGATTCGTTCCCTACACCGGACAGACGGATGACAACGGCGAAGTGATTGATGACCGGATTTACAATGCGCTGGATTTTGATAGAAATATCGTTCTTGAACAGCGTACCAAGTTGGTTGCAAAGACAGTCTCTGATTATCTGAAAAAGCATAATTGCCGAATGGATAAGACCATATTCTTCTGTGTTGATCAGGAACACGCAGACAGAATGCGTCGGGCTTTGGTGAACGAGAACTCCGACATGATGGCTGTCGATGAACGCTAGGTTATGAGAATCACATCCAACGATGAAGCCGGGGTA
>CALYSH010000137.1 GCA_945485625.1 uncultured Lachnospiraceae bacterium
GGCTGACCAGCCTGCTCATGAGGTATTGGAGAGCTGCAAGGGTACTGCTCTGGAGTACAAGGAGTACGAGCCTTTGTTCGCATGTGCGGGAGAGGCTGCAAAGAAGCAGAATAAGAAGGCACATTTCGTAACCTGCGATTCCTATGTAACCATGTCCGATGGTACCGGTATCGTTCACATTGCACCTGCTTTCGGTGAGGATGACTCCCGTGTAGGAAGAAACTATGACTTACCCTTTGTACAGTTTGTAGACGGCAAGGGTGAGCTGACCGCTGAGACCCCTTACGCAGGTCTGTTCGTAAAGAAGGCGGATCCGGAGGTGTTGAAGGATTTGGACGCAGAGGGCAAGCTGTTTGATGCGCCGAAGTTCGAGCATGATTATCCCTTCTGCTGGAGATGTGATACTCCGTTGATCTATTATGCAAGAGAGTCCTGGTACATCAAGGAAACTGCCGTAAAAGAGGACTTGATCCGCAATAACAATACCATTAACTGGATTCCCGAATCCATTGGTTCCGGTCGTTTTGGCAATTGGCTGGAGAATATTCAGGACTGGGCAATCTCCCGTAACCGCTACTGGGGAACCCCTTTAAACATCTGGGAGTGTTCCTGTGGAAAGCGTCACTGTGTGGGAAGTCGTGAGGAGCTTTATAAAATGAGCGGGGATGAAGCCGCAAAGACGGTGGAGTTCCATCGCCCTTACATTGATGAGATTACCTTGAAGTGTCCGGACTGCGGCGGTGTGATGAAGCGAGTACCGGAGGTTCTGGACTGCTGGTTTGACTCGGGAGCCATGCCCTTTGCGCAGCATCATTACCCGTTCGAGAATAAGGAATTGTTTGAGAAGCAGTTCCCGGCACAGTTTATTTCCGAGGCTGTGGATCAGACCAGAGGGTGGTTCCATTCCCTGTTGGCAGAGTCCACCCTGCTCTTTAACAAGGCTCCTTACGAGAATGTAATCGTTCTTGGACATGTACAGGATGAGAACGGCCAGAAGATGAGTAAGAGTAAGGGGAATGCAGTGGATCCTTTCGATGCACTCAAGACCTATGGCGCGGATGCCATCCGTTGGTATTTCTACATCAACTCCGCTCCCTGGTTGCCTAACCGCTTCCATGGAAAAGCTGTACAGGAAGGACAGCGTAAGTTTATGGGTACTCTGTGGAATACCTACGCATTCTTTGTCCTGTATGCAAATATCGATCAGTTTGATGCAACTAAGTATACATTGGAATATGATAAGCTTCCGGTAATGGATAAGTGGCTTCTGTCCAAGCTGAACACCGTAGTGGGTGAGGTGGATTCTGATTTGGAGAATTATCGTATTCCCGAAGCGGCAAGAGCTCTGCAGGAGTTTGTGGATGACATGAGTAACTGGTATGTGCGCAGAAGTCGTGAGCGTTTCTGGGCGAAGGGCATGGAGCAGGACAAGATCAATGCATACATGACTTTGTATACCGCATTGGTTACCATCTCCAAGGCGGCAGCCCCTATGATTCCGTTCATGACCGAGGATATCTACCAGAACCTGGTACGCAGCCTGGATGCAAATGCTCCCGAGAGTATTCACCTCTGCGATTTTCCTGTGGTTTGTGAGGAATATATTGATAAGAACCTTGAGAAGGCAATGGAAGAGGTACTGGCAGCGGTTGTAATGGGCCGTGCATGCCGGAACGAAGCCAACATCAAGAACCGTCAGCCCATCAGCAGAATGTATATCAAGGCAGAAAACGCTTTGGACAGCTTCTATACCGATATTATCAAGGATGAGCTGAATGTGAAGGAAGTGGTATTTACCGATGATGTAAGAGATTTTACCTCTTACACCTTCAAGCCCCAGCTCCGTACCGTAGGACCCAAGTATGGTAAGCAACTGGGCGGAATTCAGAAGGAATTGGCATCTTTGGATGGCAATGCAGCAATGGATGAGCTGAACGAGAAGGGTATGATTACCTTTATGGTGGGCGATGTTAGTGTCGAACTGACCAGGGAGGATCTGTTAATCGAAATGTCCCGGAAGGAAGGCTATGTATCCCAGGAAGATAATCACATGACGGTTGTTCTGGATACCAACCTTACGGAAGAGTTGATTGAGGAAGGCTTCGTATATGAAATCATCAGCAAAATTCAGACCATGCGTAAGGATGCCGGTTTCGAGGTGATGGATCATATCCGTGTTTCCTTAAGCGGTAATGAGAAGCTGGCAGCTATCGCAGCAAAGAACAGTGCAGCAATTGCCGGGAAGGTACTGGCTGATGAATTGACGAAGAATGTAATTTTCGCTGTCAGCAAGGATTGGAATGTAAACGGTGAGGCTGTGACAATTTCCGTAGAAAAAGTGTAAAACTATTGGAATTATGGCAAAATATGCTATAATGGAGGGGAATTCCGATTTTTCTTGAAAGGAGACAGAAAATTTGAAGACAACAGCGGCATCGAAGAAGAAACAGAAATTTTCTTTTGACAAGGAATTGTTTAAGCGAAGTGTCCTTTATAATGTAAAGACTCTGTATCGCAAGACTTTGGAGGAGGCTACCCCTCAGCAGATTTTTCAGGCGGTGGCTTATGCAGTAAAGGATCAGATTGTAGAGCAGTGGATGGAAACCCAGAAGGCATATGAGAAGGAAGACCCGAAGATGGTTTACTATATGTCCATGGAATTTTTGATGGGTCGTGCACTGGGCAATAATATGATAAACTTAAAGGGCTATAAGGATGTTGAGGAAGCGTTAAGCGAGCTGGGACTTGATATCAATGTAATCGAGGATCAGGAACCCGATGCAGCGCTTGGTAACGGTGGTTTGGGACGTCTGGCTGCCTGCTTCCTGGATTCCCTTGCTACGCTTGGCTATCCTGCATACGGTTGCGGTATTCGTTATCGTTACGGTATGTTCAAGCAGGAAATCAGAGACGGTTATCAGGTAGAGGTACCGGACAACTGGCTGGTAGACGGTAACCCTTTTGAGCTTCGCAGACCGGAGTATGCAAAGATTGTTAAGTTTGGCGGATATGTATCGGTACATATGGATGAGAACGGAAGAAATGTATTTACCCAGGAGGGTTATCAGTCCGTTCGTGCCATTCCCTTTGACCTGCCAATTGTGGGTTATGGCAACGGTATTGTAAATACTCTTCGTATCTGGGACGCAGAGCCTGTTGAATGCTTCCAGCTGGATTCCTTTGATAAGGGTGATTATCAGAAGGCGGTTGAGCAGGCAAACCTTGCAAAAAATATTGTTGAGGTTCTTTATCCCAACGACAATCATTATGCAGGTAAGGAGCTCCGTTTGAAGCAGCAGTACTTCTTTATCTCCGCATCCGTACAGGAAGCAGTAGAGAAGTATATGCGTAAGCATGATGACATCCGCAAGTTCCATGAGAAGGTAACCTTCCAGCTCAACGATACCCATCCTACCGTAGCGGTTGCTGAGCTGATGAGAGTGCTGATGGATGACTATTATCTGACATGGGATGAGGCATGGGAAGTAACCACCAAGACCTGCGCATACACCAATCATACCATTATGGCAGAGGCTTTGGAAAAATGGCCCATTGAGCTGTTCTCCAGACTGCTTCCCCGTGTATATCAGATTGTAGAAGAAATCAACCGTCGTTTCATCATTGACATTGAACAGAGGTATTCCAATGTTCCGGGTGTCAACGTACAGGAAAAGATTCGCAAGATGGCTATCATTTATGACGGTCAGGTGAAGATGGCTCATCTGGCGATTGTAGCAGGTTATTCCGTAAACGGTGTTGCAAGACTTCATACCGAGATTTTGAAGAAGCAGGAGCTTCGTGATTTTTACGAGATGTTCCCGGAGAAGTTTAATAACAAGACCAATGGTATTACCCAGAGACGTTTCCTGCTCCACGGCAATCCGCTGCTTGCAGACTGGGTTACCCGGCATGTGGGTGATGACTGGATTACCGACCTCCCCAAGATCAGCAAGCTGAAGGTTTATGCGGATGATGAGAAGGCTCAGCAGGAGTTCATGAACATCAAGTACCAGAACAAGGTACGCCTTGCAAAATATATTCTGGAGCACAATGGTATCGTGGTAGATCCCAGATCCATTTTCGATGTACAGGTGAAGCGACTGCACGAGTATAAGAGACAGCTCTTGAATATCCTTCATGTTATGTATCTGTATAACGAGCTGAAGGAGCATCCGGAGAAAAAATTCTATCCAAGAACCTTTATCTTCGGCGCAAAAGCAGCTGCAGGCTACCGCAATGCAAAGCTTACCATTAAGCTGATTAACGCAGTTGCGGATGTCATTAACAATGATACCTCTATCGACGGTAAGCTGAAGGTGGTATTTATTGAGAACTACAATGTGTCCAATGCCGAGATTATCTTTGCGGCAGCAGATGTATCCGAGCAGATTTCTACGGCAAGTAAGGAAGCATCCGGTACCGGTAATATGAAGTTCATGCTCAACGGCGCAATTACCATAGGTACCATGGATGGTGCAAATGTTGAAATTGTAGAGGAAGTTGGAGAAGAAAATGCAGTTATCTTCGGTCTATCCTCGGATGAGGTTATCCACTATGAAAATTACGGCGGCTACAATCCTATGGAAATCTTTAACAATGACCAGGATATCCGTAAGGTATTAATGCAGTTGATCAATGGTGCATATTCCCCTCAGGATCCCGAGTTGTTCCGTCCTTTGTACAACTCCCTGCTGAATACCCAGAATACCGCAAAGGCGGATACCTATTTTATCCTGAAGGACTTCAAGTCCTATGCTTATGCGCAGCAGAGGATTGAGGATAAGTATATGGATGAAGCCGGTTGGGCAAAAAGTGCGATTCTGAATGTGGCCTGCTCCGGTAAATTCACCTCTGACAGAACCATTCAGGAGTATGTGGACGATATCTGGCATTTGGATAAGGTTGTGCTGAAGTAAAAAAAGTGTAAAAACAATGTTTTTTCTAAAAATTCCTTGCACAGCGTAAAAAAAAGAAATATAATAGTGTTGCATGAAAGACAAAGCAATGCACGACGGGGAGAAAAACTATGAGTGTAAAGAAGACAGAG
>CALYSH010000138.1 GCA_945485625.1 uncultured Lachnospiraceae bacterium
GACATAAATCCATATTACAAACAATAATATTTTAAAAATCAAACCTCTTCCACTCCCACAATATAGGTCTGTACCGGCGAGTCGCTTAACTCCAGCCTTATCACATCAAAATCCTCACAGAGTCCGTTTATTTCACAAAAAATCGTCTCTGCCAGATTCTCGATGGTAGGCGTCACGGGAAGCACATCGTTGAGATACGCCCCCATATATTTGCTCATATAACAATTCACCTGATTTTCCGTCTCATAAAAAAATTTCATCTGCTGCCGCAGATAGAACACCACCTCAAAGGAGTGGGTGTGCTTACCCGACGCGCTCCCGGAGGTATTGTGCATGGCGTTGAACCGATAGCTATACTTGTAAATCCCCATGTTTTTTCCTCTTATATCCCAGGAATCCGCACAAAACCACACCCCCGCAAAGGGCACTCAAAAGAATGGGACCTGAAGAGGTGCCCACCGCAGTGATTCTGCGATACATCAGATTCGGTGTAAAAAACTGAATGGAGGTAATGGTCTCCACATCTATATTTGCATTCTGACGTTGCAGCTCTGCCAAGGGGATTCTGATTTCGATCTCATTATTGATTTTATCCTCTGTCAGATGCAGATAACCATTTGTTCCCTCCGCATTCAAAAAGGACAGTCCGGTATCCCGATGCCTGATTTCAAGGGCATACACTCCCGGATCGTTGTCCTTCATGGACTCAAAGAAACCTCCTCCCGGTGCCACCACCTGAAAAGCGGCTTCCTGCTCGTTCACATAAAAACGAAAATCGTTGCCATTAAGCCGATCACCATATTCTCTCGCGTAAACAATGTGCAGATAGACATACTCCCCGTCACAGTACAGCTGCATCTTGTGGCGCACATCCGTGCTGTAAGTACCGGGTTCCGTCTTGTAGCACACTCCATCCACCCAGACGCCGTGCTCCCAACAGTTCGCTGAATTGTCCCAGTTGAACTCGTAGGAACAGGGCAGACTGTCCCAGTCGGAAAAATCGCCGTCAATGGCAACCGCAGCTTCATCCTTCAGAGAAAATGCATTGGTATAAGCCAGATTTCCTGCATGGGCAACCGTTCCTGCCCCCATGAACAGCATAGCACTGAGACATAGACACATCCATATCCCGATTAACTTTCCGATTCCTTTTCTTTTCATTTTTCTACCTCCCGTCCCGGTCTGATTTTCAGATAAACCAGACCGCTCAGAATACATCCCAAAAGGGAACACATGATACCGGCCAAAAAATGCTTATAAATCAAACGAATTGTGGTTGTGCCCTGCTCCACCACCAGCATGTGATTCTCCCCGGCGATGGGTCGATCCGACTGAAAATTATCCTGAAACGCCAACGTGGTATTCACCCTCTCCGGTGTCTCAATCACAATCTGATTCCTGTCATACTGTACACGGATGGGAACAATCTTTTCCTGAACCCGTCTGTCAGCCTCTTGAATTTCAAACACCTCATCCAGCATCGCCAACAGATCCCCATTGGGTTTCTCAAAATACATATACACCAGATTGAAGCCCACAAAGGTAATGTTTCCTTTTCGAATCAGATAATCAAGACTTTGTGTTCCATACTGATAGGTGTATTCCTCCATCTCCATATCATCCGTGGGCACCAGATAGGTGGCATACCATTCATAGGGAAGATTAACATCCACTCTGCGTTCCCCATACCACAGGGTATCCAGATCCACAAGGCTCACGAACCTGCTCTCCACTCCCAGAAACTCCGAGATGGATAGAACATTAATCGGCATATGTGTACAATCAATGTAGACCTTCACTCCGTTATCCGACAATTTTTTTATAATTTCCTCTGCCTCAGAAAGATCATCATACTTGAAATTTGACAAATAGATTTTCTCATATTGCATCAGTTCCTCCAGTGTGTAATCCGTCAGATAGTCGCTGTCCCCCCGCCGAAAGCCGGGATACAGATAGGACAGATACACGGAGGAATCACCGATTGCCAGACTATTAAAGCTGCTCTTGACTCCAAAATTGCCGCTCACACCCTCCAGGTCGAAAAGATATGCTTCGTTGCTCTCTCCCACCAATACATAGCCGTAATCCCCGGCTACCTGTATCAGCTCATCCGCATCCTCCACGAAGGCCTTCTTAATCACCGCCGTGTCTGAGCCAAGCTGCAGAAGCTGGTGAAAGGCGTAGCCGTAATAACCACGCTGCAGACTCTCCGTCATGGAAATAATATTCTCACTGGTTGCGGCACCCTGGATTGCCCAGCCTTCCGTATAGGGGGTCTGTGACTTCAATGCATAATATGCCGGGTAGGAACCAAAGGTGCTCTCATCAACAAGTCCCATACGGTTCTCCGTGAGTGCGGATGCCTGCTTTAACAGATAGGTTACCTCCTGCGCATTTATATCACCGGTCAATGTAAAGAAAGGCAGGGAGGGAAGAATATCCAGCACGGCAATGCACACCACCGCATACTTTTTGTAAGGCGCCCATTCCAGCCTTCCGAAATCATACAGAATCAGCATATAACACATCTGCGCAAAACGCGTCATCCAGAACACCTGACTCAGAGGCAGCTGCTTGAACACCGTCGTGAACACAGAGTCCGACAGAGCGAAAAACACCAGCCCTACCAGGATGCCGCTTCGCTCCTTCTTTTCCTTTCCTGCCACCCAAAAGCCCAGCACGCCCATGAGCAATGCACCGATGCCGAAGGAACAGTTTGTACCCATTCGATTGTAAGGGCTCAGGGACAAATACAGGCTCTGGCTCCAATCCTCGATGGTATTCACCGTCGCCGAGGAGGAATCCGACACCAGACCTCCGCTGAGACCCGGCAGCAGCAGAATACCGGCCATAACAATCCCCGTTACAAAAGCGAAGAATCCATAGAACTGCGTGTGATTCTTCATCCCCTTAAAGAATCCGTATATCACAAAAATAATCGCGCACATGGCAGCCAACATAAAATGCGTCGCTGTAATGACAGCCACAAAGGCAGCGGTAACAAGAAAATGCTTCTTCTGCTCCAACAGATTGGTATAAAAATAAAAGAATAGGGGCAGCATGGCGTAAATCATTACGCGGGACAGATTACCCTCTCCGAAAAACACTCTGAGGTTATCCGGTAAAAACCAGTACAGCACACCTAAAACCACGAAGAAACTCTTGCCTTCTCTTCTGCCAATCATCACAAAACCCAGATAGGAGATAAAAAAGGTCAAACCGGCAAACACATAGTAAGCCAGCACCACATCCTTCGTCAGAAACTGAATCAGGGCCAGAATATAATAAGTAAAAATCGGCCAATAGCGGAACAGCTGGATGCCGTTGTACCACTCCGTGGTATACAGAGGGTAGAAATTCCCCGCCTTGAGATTATCATACAAAATCTCCGCCTTATACAGATGCCCAAAGATATCGTTTCCCACCGGAGTAAATTCCCGGAGCGCTAAAAACAGACTGATTCCGGCTCCAATCAATATACCGGTCAATATCTGCAATGAAAGTTTACTCTTAGATTTCATGGTAGTCTCTTCCTGAAGAATCTGCCAAACACAGATGTCTTCTTAATTCTCACAGGCAAATTACAACAAATTTTTTAATTTGATTTTATACAATGTGACAAAAAAAGCAATAGGAAAAAAGCTCCAGCCGAGGCCGGAGCTTTCCCAATTTACTCTCTTCAGTACGCGAATTCCATGCAGTTTAAGTCAAAAAGGCCCCGGCTAATAATGAAACATGACCTGTTTACCGAATCATCTGTGTCTGCGCAGGAATGGGCTATAGAACCGGTACCCGGGCCTGCACCCCATCATTTATAGTATCACCGTGATCTCCGTCCCCTGACCCACTGTACTGTTCAATTCTATTTCTCCATCGTGCAGTTCCACAATGTGTTTTACAATAGCAAGTCCCAGACCGGTTCCTCCGGTTTCTCTGGAACGGCTCTTATCCACCCGGTAGAATCGTTCAAATACCCTCTCCCGATCCTCTCCCGGAATACCGATTCCGGTGTCCACCACCTTCAGCTCCGCCTGGTTCCCTTTAGGTCTGACTGCAACAGCTACGCTTCCGTCCGGTATGTTATATCGGATTGCATTCTGTACCAGGTTATCAATAAGCTCTACCATTAGTCCTCGATTGGAGGAGACCATGCAATGCTCCCCGGATAATGTGACCCGGATATTCCTCTCCCTGGCATTGTTCTTTAAAAGCTCCACCCGCTCCTCGGCCACCTCATACAAATCCACCTTGGTGAAATCATTGAAATGTTCCCGGTGGTCCAGCTCGGACAGGCGGATGATATCATTCACCAGGTTCACCAGACGATCCGCCTGCTTTCGGATTTCGCCGGCAAACTTAACCTGCTGGCTCTCATCCACCATCTGATTTTCAATCAGCTCCGCATACCCGGAAATGGCTGTGATGGGAGTCTTCAGCTCATGGGATACGTTTGCCGTGAAATCCTGCCGGCTCTTTGCTGCCGCCAGAATATCCCGGTGTTGCTCCCGGATACGATTCATGAAGGGGTCCAACTCCTTATAAGGTGTAGCATTCCCCGTACCATCCAGATCCTCTGCCATAATCCGGATAGGCTCAATCAACTGCCTGGTCAAAAGCCTGCTGATGATAACACAGAGTATGATAATAATCGAAATAATCAGTAATACCACGGGGAAAGTGGACAGGAATACACTGACAATGCTCTGCACTTGCTTCGCCACACGCAGTACCGTACCGTCCTCCAACAGGACAGCATAATAGAAGGTCCGCATATTCATGGTATTTGATTCACGAACAGACTCACCCACACCGGTATCAAAGGCCTCTTGTACCTCTGGACGATTCAGGTGATTATCCAGATTGCTGGCATCGTTATCAAAAAGCACCTCTCCGGTATCAGAAATCCAGGTGATACGGATTTCTTTATTGTTGACAATATCCTCCTTCTCCGTCAATCCGGATAAGCCTGCTGCCGAAAGGATGGAAGCCTCCGTCCGCAAATCCTTCTTTACCTGCTCCTGAAACAGCTCATAATACACC
>CALYSH010000139.1 GCA_945485625.1 uncultured Lachnospiraceae bacterium
AATTATCCCCTCACGAATCCCAGCATTCCATCACGGATATCCTCTACAACGAAGATTACAGTTGCAACTCCATAGTAGAGTGCCAGGGTAAGCAGCTCAATCGCTACAAGCATGCCGGTCTGATACCAGATATGCTTATAAACGGTCCAGATTGCACAGCCGAATACGAAAAACATAAATGGTCCGACGATATAAGCGCCGAGCATGAGCACCCCCTTGGCCAGCATGGTTACAAAGGTAAGGATCAGAATTATCGGAAGGAAGAAAAGCTTCAGGATGAATTTTACAGGAGTAAGCACCATCGTCATAATACACACCTCATTTCACGAATTGGATAATTTCTTTTTTGCAGAGAACTCTGCTTGGATCTACTTACATTCTAAAAAAGGCTCCGGCACCCATGCAAGGATGTCGAAGCCCTAAAACACACTTTTTCAAAAAATTTTTCAGGAGATTTTTGAAAGACTTACCAGAAGCTCCTTGGCGGTTCCCCAGATTTCATCCATCCGGATCTGCAGGTCCTGAATATCAGCTGCATAGATGCTTCCGCTTTCGTTGGCACGTTTTGCATATTGATTGAGGTTGTTGCTGCATCTTCTAAGAAGAGTGATCATTTCCCTTATCTCCGGGAGCTCCAGCCTGATGCAATATCCATCCAGTGCCATTTTTCGAAAGTAGGCAGTGATGTTGGTGACACCAAGCTCATCCATCTTCTGGTGGATTCGTTCCATTTCCTCTGCAGTCATACGAACATGGAAGTCTCCTTTGTATTGCTTCATACTTCATCGCCCCCTAACCATTGACACTTTGAATCGGGTCAAGCAGAAGAAAATCTGCATCAGAGATTCCTCGAAGCTTGCCGATCAGTGTATTTGCCATAGTGGACAGTTCCGTTTCTTCCGCTGTCAGCTGATCACACATAGCCTGAAGAGAAGCGATGGTTCCTTCCCGGTCCTTCTGAAAATAGAGCATCAGCAGCATATCCTCATCGGATGTAAATACATTCGTCCCGTGCTTCATCATACCAGGCTCCTTTCCTCGTTGCAGGAACCTCTGCAGAAAACCGGACGGTCCTGATGACTGGAATACTCCGCTTCCTTCTGTTTGCGAAGCTGTTCCAGAACAGATTCGCGCTTTTCTGCATCCTCTAAGACAGAGCTTTTTGCAATCTGATCCATTGGAAGAGGAGCTGTTGGTGCAGGTGTGGTCTTTGCTGGCTCCGGCATATTATTTAAAACTCCATCGAAGGAATTATCATTCTGCTCCAGATAGTCCTCCAGGGCTCTCATCGGATTCTGTTCCGGTCGGGGAGCACCGGTCGGGATTTGTGCGGGATGAAGAATGGTTTCTACATAATCGGATACCTTCGGGTCATCGAAGACGACTCCGTTTAACCAGTCCTCACATTCCTTCCAGCCACCCATAGTCATTGCATTGCCACCTTCTCCGAAGAAGCGGAGATTATCCGGTGTGCTTTCAAGTTCATCATAATGGTAACCGGCAGCCTCCATCGCTCGGATTAATCGATCACGGCTGGCAGGGTTCTCTAACATTATCTCATTCATAGGCATCCTCCTCTGAAAATTCAATTCCGACAAATTCCTCTGTACTCATATTTTTCAGTTTCTTGTACAGACTGCTACAGCACTCCTTTAGCTCCTGGTTCACATAGGGAAGCTGTTCCTGCAGCTCCGCAAGTGCTGCCTCATAGGAATCGTGCTTCATGCTCTGAAGCAGGGACAGCTCCTCCATAGTCAGTCCATTTCTATAAGCCGCTGCAAATGTTGTTTCTGTGATCATAATGCTTCCTCCCTGGCCTTCCTGGCTTTTGTTCGCTTTGCCTCTTTCTGTGATTTTGTTTTTTCCTTCTTCTCGCCGGATTGTTCCCTGCGGGAATGGAGTTCTGACAAAACAGAGGCTTTATCATTTACCTGTTCAAGACCGCGTTCCTTCCTGATATCCTGCAGATTCTGCTCAATAGCAGTGATCAGCTTATCTGCAGTTGTACGGATCAGATCAAGGGATGCCTTTAATTCCGGAAGCTCCTTGCCGGATGCGAAGGTTCCAATGTAAGGCATAGAATAGGAGGCTGTATCAAGATTGAAGAAGTTAGCAACACAAAAGGCGACAGCCTCCGCCGTTGATTCCATCTCGGCTCTGGAGCGAAGCGCATTCGCTTCCACCTGTGTCAGGGAATGCTCATTCCCGGCCGGCTCCTTTGCTTCCGGCTTTACATTCATCTTTTCCAGCACGCTGTCGTTGATGGAATGGGCGATTTCATGGATACAGGTTTTGATGGTCTGGGCCTCACTCATTCCTTCCTGAACGGCAATACGATTATCCTTCAGATGATAGTAGCCCTTGGCGCCACCCTCGATCTGCTCAAAGGCAATGGGTACTGGACTGCTTCGCTTCAATGCTTCGAAGAACATCTCATACTGGTCCACATTTCCAATCAGCTCATTGACTCCCGGATCCGGTAATTCCTTACCCCAGGTCTGGGAATAATCGAAGGTATTCACAACCTTAAAGGCCGGCTGCATGATTTCCTTGGTTTCCTTCATGGCAGATCCATCCGGATTTCTCATGACATTTCCGGTTACAGGATCTACGCGGTCAACCTCCATTTTCCTCTTAAATGGAGCCGGTGCAAGGATCTTGATTGCCTTGGAGCCTTTGTTGACTTTTCTTCCAAGCTTATTCCAGGTAGTCATGCCGGCAATCGGTCCCTGCGCTCCCGGAGGAAGCTGCATGGCAATCAGAAGAGTATTATTTAGAGAATAATTGTGGAACTTACCGCAGACAGTAAGCCATTGACGAAGAGAGGACTCCGGATTCTCGAATAATGCTTTAATACCTGTTTCCAGTTGATCTGTCAGCTCCTTCACCTTGTCAAACTGAGAAGGATGCTTTTCCTTTTCATTCTGTTTTTCACTCATGACTTACCCCTTTCCCTTTTCTTTCTTGGAATTCTGATCAAACTCCAGAGAGAAAAATGCTTTGCCGTCATCCTGTGTCTGTAATACAACCGTGGCATCAAAATTCTTGCCGGACTTCTTGCTCTTCAGATTCTTCAGCCTGAGCCTGCCATCGCGGATCAACTTCTCAGCCATAGAATCGGTCAGCTTTTTATTAAGGCTGTTGAAGTAAGCATTGTCCTTCCACAGAGCAAATCTGCAGATATCATTACTGCAAAACCATCCCTTCTGGCGTTCTACTACATCAGCACCGCAATGAGGACAGGTACCTGCTACATGCTTCTGTCCCATCAGAACATCCGCACCATCTACCGCCTTATAATTGGTAATCAGATCTGTAATCATCTGTGTGATCTCATTCATGAATTCCTCTGCGGAAAACTGTTTCTGCTCCACACGAAGAAGCTTCATTTCCCAATCAGCCGTCATGGAAGGAGACTGGATCTGTTCCGGCATAACTGTAACCAGAGAAAGTCCCTTATCTGTTGCAGTCAGGTACTTAGTCTTCTTATCACCCTGGCGGGTAATGAGACCGGTACGTACTAATTTTTCGATGATACCGGCGCGGGTTGCAGGTGTTCCAAGGCCTTTTCGTTCTACCTCATTGGAGGTTTCAGAAGCACCTGCAGACTCCATGGCAGCTAAGAGAGGATCCTCTGTATATTTTTTCGGTGCAGAAGTCTTTCCCTCTTTCAGCTCAACAGCATTAACTGTCAGTACATCTCCTTCCTTAAGTATTGGAAGAGAAGTGGCACCTTTATTCTGGTCTGCTTCCTTTTTGGCAGGTCGAAGCTTTGCTTCAACCTCCTTCCAGCCTGTCTGCAGAACCTCCTTGCCCTTAGCAGTAAATGCTTCTCCAAGACAATCCAGTTCACAGCTTGTCTCTGCATAGCGATAAGGCCGACTGACAGAAGCCAGGAATCTTCCGGCAATCATCTTGCAGATTTGCAATTCTCCGCTCGGCAGCTCTTCCAGACTTGCATTTTTGCAAGACTTGGTAGGGATGATCGCGTGATGATCCGTAACCTTCTTGCTGTTGACTACCTGCTGATAACCCTTATCAGAAAGCTGGATATCCGTAACAGAAAACTTTTCTGCAATTCCCTGGATCCAATCCGGTAAAGCTTCTGCCATATCATCAGTCAGATATCTGCTGTCTGTCCTCGGATAGGTAATCAGTTTTTTCTCATACAAGGCCTGGGCATAATCCAGAGTCTGCTGAGCAGTAAAGCCAAGTACACGGTTGGCATCCCTCTGGAGACTGGTCAGATCATAAAGAGCCGGTGCATGTTCCTTCTTTTCCTTACGTTCCAGATGGATAACCTTTACAGAAGCTGCGCTTTTGCATGCTTTCAGTAAGGCTTCCGCAGCATCCTTTTCCTTTAGCTTTTCACTGCAGGCTACAAAGCCCGGAAGCTGAAGCTGCACCGTATAAAATGCTTCCGCCTTAAATGCCATAATCTCTGCATCTCTTAACACAACCATGGCAAGAGTCGGTGTCATAACCCTTCCCACATTTAATTTCTGCCTGTACAGACATGAAAAAAGTCGAGTAGCGTTGATTCCGACAATCCAGTCAGCACGTTCTCGACAAAGGGCAGCTTCATATAAAGCATCGTATTCACTTGCAGGCCTTAAGTTGGCAAAGCCTTCCCTGATGGCATCATCCTCCATGGAAGAAATCCATAACCTGTCCACCGGCTTCTTGCAACCAGCCTGATGATATACCAGACGGAAGATCAGTTCTCCCTCTCGTCCAGCATCACAGCAATTCAAGCAGTGAGAAGCTCGTTCAAAAAGTTTTTTCAACACCTCGAACTGTTTTTTCGTTGCTTCCGAGACCTGATACTGCCAGCCCGTATCCGTAAACTGAGGCATAATTGGCAGATCTTCATATCTCCATTTTGCAAAATTCTCGTTGTAGGCTTCCGGCATGGCAAGCTCCACCAGATGACCAACGCACCAGCTGACTACATAGCCATTTCCTTCCAGATATCCATGCTTTCTGCTAGTCGCACCAATTACCCTGGCGATGGATTGAGCAACAGAGGGCT
>CALYSH010000140.1 GCA_945485625.1 uncultured Lachnospiraceae bacterium
TTCTCCACCGAGAACTCTCTCTGCCCGGCTTCATAGCCAATCAGAAGTCCACCCTTTTTGCCGGCCCTGCCTACCACTGCAATGCCAAGGAGGCTTGCAGCGAAGCCTGCAATTTTGGACACACGGCCATTCTTTACCAGATTATCCATACTGTACAGAACAAATGCCAGCTTTGTCCGCTTCCGGTAATCCGTAATTCGTGCACATATTTCCTCAAAGGAACCGCCCGCCTGAATTTCCCGAAGAATCTGCTGCAAAATCAGTTCCATCTCAGGGCCGGCGGAAAGGGTATCAAACACCTGAATCTTTTTCTCCGGATAATCCTCCAGCTCCATCTCCCGGGCAAGCTTTTTATAATAAAAAAGCCGGGGGATTAAACCCCCAGCAGAATAGAGACCAAAGGCATGGTTGCGACCGCCAGAATTGTAGTAATGGTTACCCCCCGGGAAGCCAGTTCATAATCCCCGCCATATTCCTGCGCCAGCATGGCCGTCATGCTGCCCACAGGGGTGGAAAGCATAATCAGGCAGACCCCTAAAAGCTTCGGGTCCAATCCAAGCAACTTTACGAGACTGACACCCGCCAAAGGAAGAAGAACCAGCTTAACCGCGGAAAACAATAACATCCTTCCATTTAAAAATAACTTTATCAAATCAATTTTCGCCAGGGAATCACCAATAATCATCATGCTCAAAGGAGCTGTCAGGCTGCTTACCATGTCCACTGCGCTGTCCAACACATGAGGCACCGGTACCCCGACCAGGTAAATAATCAATGCCAGAACGCAGGCAATCACACCCACATTCAACACCTTGCTTATTTCAAATTTCTTCTTTTCCCCTCTTGTATCCATAACGCTGATTCCGTATGTGTAAATCAGCACATTAAAGGGAATCAGAAAAAGCGCCGCATACAATAGGGCCTCGTTGCCATAAACTGCCTGGATCACAGGGAAACCCATGAAGCCGATGTTGGAAAAAACAGTCATGGCCTTATATACTCCCTGCTCCTTCGCTGGAACCCGAAGGACCCGGGGTAACACCTCGGCTACCAGAAGCAATCCCCCAAACATACACCATGCCAGTGCAAAGACCTTCACAAACTCCATGCCACGGATGGAACTGTCCTGATTGATTCCGGAAGATAATATCAATGCCGGATTTGCCACATTCACTACCAGAGAAGACAACCGCTTATTTGCCTCATCATTAAAAATGCCGCACTTCCTGCAGCAATAGCCCACCAACATCAAAAGAAACAATATCATCATCTGCTGTAACAGAATCATTTTACCAATCTACCTTTCTACAGTTCCTCATCGGTGAAGAATTGTCACCCCATTATACTTCAAGCCTGCAAAATAATCTACACCGTACCGAAAAAACCGTAAAAAACATTGATTGACATTGTTCCCTCTCCCGTAGTAAGGTGTTTGTGTAACAATAATATCCATAATAAAGGGGAAGAAATGATGAAGCAGAAATTATTATTACTGTTAGCCGGTGTACTGACACTTACCCTGACCGGCTGTGGCAATCCGAAAGAAACAACTGCTCCGGATCAAACCGATACCATGATAAACATGGAAAGCAGCGATACAACCAATGACTCCACAAAGGAATCCCAAGTCAAAGAACCTGAAATTACCGAAGAGCTTCGCCTTCAGGAACTTTTTGCAGAACACAATATGAAGGTGGGTACTTGCCTTACCACTCAGATGATAAAGGATAAGAAGCAGAGCGACCTTATCTTAAGCCAGTTTAACAGTGTCACCATGGAAAACGATATGAAGCCCGATTATTTATTCAGCAGACCCAAAAGCCTGGAGGCCGGTGAGCTGGTGGTGGACTTCAAGCCCAACATGATTACCCTGTTGGATTGGGCAAAGGAAAACAACATGGCAGTCCGCGGTCATACCCTGGTATGGTACAGCCAGACTCCCGAATGGATCTTCCACGAAGAGTTTGACCCGAAGAAGGCTTATGTGGGTCGTGATGAAATGTTAAAGCGTATGGAAAGCTATATCCGTCAGATATTTGAGAAGCTGAAAGAGGGCGGCTATACCGATATCATTTATGCCTACGATGTAGTAAACGAGGCATGGATGGAGGATGGTTCCATCCGCAAGAACAACTGGACTACCACCATCGGTGATGATTATCTGTGGTATGCTTTCTACTTTGCGGACAAATACGCACCGGAGCATATCGACCTTTACTACAACGATTATAATGAGCAGTTCAAGGAGGACACCCTGGTTCAATTCGTAAAAACCCTGGTGGATGAAAACGGACGCTCTCTCATTGACGGTATCGGTCTTCAGGGTCATTTGTATACCATGGACAGTCTGTCCGAATACTTTGACGCAATTGATAAGCTGGCAGCCACCGGACTGAAGCTTCAGGTCACCGAGCTGGATGTATCCCTGGGTGCATGGCAGAATACCCTGCCCGGTACCGAGGAAAACCTGAAAATACAGGGTAAATTCTATTATGACTTACTCAACGGTCTGTTCGAGAGAGCAGATAACGGAACCATTAATACAGATGCATTGACCTTCTGGGGCTTTGCGGATCATCTGTCCTGGCGCGGAAATGCGAAGCCTCTACTCTATGACAGCTCCTTCAAGCCCAAATACGCTTACTATGGGGCAATGCAGAAAAAGGAATTAGCGGGATTTGATGAATAATCCCCAAACGGGACTACTGAATATGCGATATGAAATCAGACATGCCATTGTAGAATATGGCGCAGACAGAATACTGGATGATATCAATTTTGAAATACACGACAAGGAAAAGATTGCCATTGTGGGCCGAAACGGCTGTGGCAAGACCACTCTGCTTAAGCTGATTGCAGGGGATTTGCACATGGCAAACTTAGACAGCGATGAAACCTGCGGTATTTTTATGGCCGGCAGGCAGGAAATCGGTTTCTTACGTCAGATCAGCTTTACAGACGGTGACATCACGGTAGAGGAAGAAATCAAAAAGGTGTTCTCCGACATTTTCACCTGCGAAGCCAGAATGAAGGAAATCGAAGAAGCACTTCACCATACCCAGGATGCAAAATTGCTGTCCGAATACGATTTTTTACAGAAGAAGATGGAGGCTATGGAGGGCTACCACTGGCGCAGGAATATGGAGATCATGTTCCAGCAGTTCGGCTTCCCTTTGGAAGACCTGCAGCGTCCCATCGGCAGCTTTTCCGGAGGACAGCAGACAAAGATTGCCTTTATTAAGCTACTCTTAAGTAAGCCGGATATCATGCTTTTGGACGAGCCCACCAACCACCTTGATTTACCGACCATTGAATGGCTGGAGGGCTATTTAAAAAAATACGACAAATCCGTGGTCATTGTATCCCATGACCGTCTGTTCCTGGACCGAATCATTGATGTGACCTATGAGATTGAATACCATCATATCAAGCGGTACAACGGAAATTACTCTGCTTTTATGCGTCAGAAGGAAGAAAATCTGGAGAAGCAGGAAAAGGACTATGAGGAGCAGCAGAAGGAAATCAAACGACTCACCGAATGGATTGAGAAGTGGAAAAACACTCCCACCAAGGTGGCTGCCGCCCGTTCCAAGCAGATGGCCATTGAGCATATGGTGCTGATTGAAAAGCCCAGACATTTTGATACCAAAACCTTTAAGGCCAACTTTACTCCCCGGATCGAAAGCTACTCCAATGTGATTACAGCCAAGGATTTATCCATCGGCTATGACACTGTATTAAGCACCCTGTCCTTCCGGTTAATGAAGGGAGAACGTCTGGCCATCATCGGAGAAAACGGAAAAGGGAAATCCACTCTGTTAAAGACTCTGGTGGGGCTCTTACCTCCCCTGGGCGGAGAGTTTACCTTCGGACAAAATGTGGAATGGGGGTATTTTGACCAACAAAAGGCGGTGGTCAACGATGCAGACCCTGAGCAGAGCGTCCTGGATAACTTCTGGGAGTGCTATCCGGATATGCTGAGAGAACAGGTGCGCAGCGCCCTGGGCAGCTTTCTTTTCTCCGGCGAAGAGGTGGAGAAGAAAATGGGGCAGCTTTCCGGTGGTGAAAAGGTACGTCTGGCTCTCTGTAAAATGTTCCAGACCAAGCCCAATCTGTTAATCCTGGATGAGCCTACCAACCATATGGACATGGCAGGCAAGGAAGCCCTGGAGAAAATGCTGGTAAACTATGGCGGAACCGTACTTTTTGTTTCCCATGACCGTTATTTTATCCAACAGATTGCAACGGGTATCCTGGAATTCGGAAAAGAGGAAATCCGGCAATATCCCTTGGACTATACCTCCTATCTGGAGAAGAAGGCTGCCGCTGATGCGGAGGAAGCCGCAATGGAAGCCGCAAAGAAGCAGGCTGCAAAGGCCGCGCCCACCCTGGAGGATGTATTTGACAAGAAGACCTATTATAATCCGGGCAAAATTCGTTCCCGGCTGGAAAAACAATTGGAGAAATATAACCGACAGCTGGAGGAAAGCGAACAGAAATGTCAGGAGCTGCAGCTGCAGCTCGTAGATCCGGCTCTGTCCACCGATTTTGAAAAGCTGATGGACATCCAAAAGCAATTGGATGAAGAAGAGAAGAATCAGGAAAGCTTATTGGAGCGAATCCTGGAAACAGAAACGGAACTGGAGTATTCATAACTCCGGTTCCGTTTTTCTTTTCCTTCTAAAACTATTTTACCACGTAATTGAAATCATCCAGGCTCTCAATTACACTCTTTACAACTGCCTCATCCTCACTGTAAATCTTTAAATCCAGAGGATGTGTCAAATCCAGACTGAACAGTCCCATGATAGACTTTGCATCAATGACATATCTTTTGTCAACGATATCAAAATCACACTCAAATTTACTGAGAATATTTACAAAATTTTTTACAGAATCAAGTCCTCGAAATTGTACCTTAATCATATTCATCGTGTAATCACCCCCATAAACTAATTATATCACAGTGGGAAAAAAAGACCATTCGTTCCTTGCCATATACTGTGCATTCCTTGC
>CALYSH010000141.1 GCA_945485625.1 uncultured Lachnospiraceae bacterium
CCGATGTATCTGGGACACAAATCTGTTGCAGAAACATTGACGGAGAAATGCTCCTTCTCTACGGAAGTCTCGGTATAATCCAAAGCGGGCATCCTGAACTCACGATTGAGTACTGCAGCTACCTCTCTTGCAATCCCTACAACGCTCTGGCAGTCCGGTCTGTTTGCCGTGATGGAAATATCGAAAATCCAGTCATCCAGTCCAAGCATGGGCTTTACATCGGTTCCGGGTACTGCATCCTCGGGAAGCACAAGCAGCCCGTTGTAATCTCCGCCGGGGAACATATTGTCATTGACACCAAGCTCGGTGCCGGAACAGAGCATACCCTCGGACTCATAGCCACGCAGCTTTCCCTTCTTAATGGTCATGGTGCCTTCTACAGTCTTATGATCCTTTGCGGTCATATAGACGCTTGCACCAACCAGTGCTACGGGGAACCTGCCGCCGGCGCATACATTATCTGCACCGCAGCAGATCTGGAAGGTCCCATGCTCACCGGCATTTACCTTACATACATGGAGGTGTGTCTCAGGAATGGGCTCACACTCCTCAACCAGACCTACCACTACCTTAGAAACATCCTTACCAACCTCAATCAGCTCTTCTACTTCAAATCCGCAGGAGAACAATTTCTTTTCCAGCTCCTGAGGAGTCACATCATCCAGATTTACATAATCCTTTAACCAAGAATACGGTACTAACATCGCAATCCTCCATCCTTTCCCTAGTTATCATCAATCTGCGACAATACACGCAGATCGGACTCAAACAAAAGCTTAATATTATTGATACCATACTTTAACATGGCTGTTCTCTCGATACCGATACCGAATGCCAGGCCGCTGTACTTCTCCGAATCAATACCGCAATTTTCCAGTACCTTCTTATTGACGATACCGCCGCCTAAGATTTCAATCCAGCCGGTCCCCTTGCAGAGCTTGCAGCCCTTTCCGCCGCACTCGAAGCAACTCACATCTACCTCTACGGAAGGCTCGGTGAAGGGGAAATAGGAGGGGCGAAGTCTTGTAGTGGTCTCCTCGCCGTAAATCTTCTTCACAAATACATCCAGCATACCCTTCAAATCGCAGAGGGTAATCTTCTTATCTACAACCAGCCCCTCCATCTGATGGAACATGGGGGAATGGGTTGCATCATCATCGGAACGGAATACCTTACCGGGAGCCAGAATCTTGATGGGAAGCTCCTTGGTCTCCATGGCATGAATCTGTGCTGCGGAGGTCTGTGTCGCCAGCAGAAACTCAGGAGACAGATAGAAGGTATCCTGCATATCTCTTGCGGGATGGTCCTTTGGTGTATTCAATGCAGTAAAGTTATAATAATCGTTCTCAATTTCCTTATTCTCGAACACCTCAAAGCCCATACCTGCAAAGATATCAATAATCTGGTTTCTGGTCTGGGTAATGGGATGCAGATTGCCGGTCTCTACAGTTACGGCGGGCATGGTTACATCCAGCTTCTCGGATGCATAACGCTCCTCCATTTCCTTTGCCTTCATCCTGGTATCCATCTCTTCGAACTGAGCCAAAGCCCATTCCTTCAGCTCGTTGACGCTCTTACCGTACTCCGCACGCTCCTGTGGCGGAATGTTCTTCATTTCCTTCATCAACTGACCGATCTTTCCGGTCTTGGAATCCATAAACAGCTTACGGAATTCATACACTTCCCTGGAGCTGGTCTGCTGATTCATACCATTCAGGATTTCTTCCCGAATACTGGCAAATCTTTCATTCATAAATTCATCCTCCTTTTAACGTAAAAAATCCCCTGCAGATTTCTCTGCAAGGGACGAATCATCGCGGTACCACCCTAGTTCCCGTATATCCATACGGACACCTCAAAGCACGTAACGAGTGCATACGTTTTGGACTACTGCTTTCACCCAAACAGCTACGGTGTGAATGTCGGGATTATTCTGTACCGAACAGGCTTCCAGCCGATGACCCGTTCTCTCTGTGTGGAAAAATAAACCCTGTTTGCAAATGCAATGCACCATCAAAGCCTTTCTCATCTTGTAATTCTAACCAATAAAAGAAATCTTGTCAAGTAAGTTCTTAACACCGGCTTATGTACCGGTTAATATAGGCTCCGATAAAGACAATATACATTTCGATGTATAGCCAAAGCATCAATAAAATAATGATGGATAAATTCCCGTAGATCGAATAATCCGAATAATCTACATACAGGGAAAAGCCATAGGAGAAAACACTCCAGGCCAAGGCCGCCGCAAAGGCGCCCGGTACCTGTGCCCGAAGTTTCTGCTTCTTACCGGGAACGAAGGCATAGACAAAGGTCAGCAGGATAATCAAAAGCAACAGTATTGGTACACTTCTAAAGTGAAGAATCAGATTCCAGATTCCAAAAAGTCCGGGAAGCTTATCCAGTAAGATTTCCAGCAATTGGTTACCGAATACCATTAAAATCAATGTAATAAGAAGTGCAGCCAGCATTACCACCGTATAAAAGGAAGCCACCAGACGCACAAGGAAATAGTTTCGCCTGTCCTCCACCTTATATACCGCGTTTAACCCACGAATCAATGCAAGGACGCCCTGTCCCGCTGACCAGATAACAGTCACCGCGGCAATGGACAGAATCCCTGCGGATTTCACGTACACATCATGAATCATCCACTCAAAGAGAGGCATAAGCTTTTCCGGCATGATATCGCCCACCACATGGACCAGGGTCTGCTCCGTCAGGGGGGTATAGGGCAAAATCGTACATACCAAAATCAGCATGGGCACTAAGGAAAGGAAGAAAAAGAAAGCAGTGCTTGCCGCATAAGCATTGATATTCAGCACTCTCATCTTATACAAAAAATCGCGTACTACCGCTATAAGCTTCCGAATCACTGCCCTTCCTCCAATTCTGCCGTCGGCAAATCTTCATAGGCATTCAAAATCATACAATCATCGTAGAAATAATTCAGTATCTGGGAACAATTGTATCCCTCCTGGGCCATATACTTGGTACCCACCTGGCTCATGCCTACACCATGACCCATACCACCGCCAATGATATGATAGCCGGTGACTACGCCGTCCTTTTTGTCCAGATCGATGGTGATATACGCGCTGGGAATGATTGCTCCCGGTGTATAGGTCTTTCCGTTGTTCAGAATTACATTCGTATCTCCGTTATTCAATACATATCGAATATTGTACTCCGCAATCACCAGATAGCTGCCCTTGTCCGTCTCAATGAGCAGCTCATCTCCTACGCCGCCCAGTCCACGCTTCTGCATGGTAATATTGGTAATCTTCTCAAAGTCCTGGATGGGTTCACTGACAAAACCGTCCTCACTCCGGGTCAGAATCAGGTTCGGCACCGACTGATACCGATCCGTCAAATTCTGACGAATCCGTTCCGGATTGATCTTTTTCACATCATAGGTCCAGCGATACCACACCTCATTCACCTCGAACGCCTCCGGATCCTTCTTCCGGATGAATTCCGAGAATGTATCATTGTCCTGCAGGCCTTCCATCAGACCGGAGTTGCTGTTGGATACGCCGGTCTCCATTTCAGCAGCAATTGCCTTCTTTGTCAATTCCTTTCCGTGAAGATACTGCAGGGACTTATTTACCGAGCCCTTCCAGACATTGGCATCCGTTCCTACGCCGCAGGAGGTGGAATAAAAGTAGGTTTCTGCCGGTGTATTGTCCCCCGGGAACCATAGCAGCTGGCCATAGGTTTCCTTCACCGCCGTTGTGGTGGTTTCGGTTTCCGTTACATTATTGTATACCTGGTAAGCCACACTGTCATTTACGTGGGCACCGTACTGGGGATAGCCTGCATGAAGCATCAGGCCATACGCATAGGTTCTTGCACAAATCGCCTGGGTCTTCAATGCTTCCTTGGGATATCCGGAGGGCATTTCGCTTGGCACAACAGAATACAGATACTCCTCCAGGGGCACCTCATTTAACACAGCCATTCCCTTGTCCGTATTCTTGATTTCCAGGAAGCCCCGATAGGACGGCTTTCCCTGATGACGCTTTATATTCTTCACCGTAATCTTTCCGGTCAGCGCCGAGGGCTTGATGGTAATATGATTTCCGCTTGCAGTGGTATTATCCCCCTCAAAATAAGGACTGTCCTTCTCGATGGTCAGCAGCTCCCCTGCCTGAAAGGTTTCACTCTTGGGGTCGGAGGGCAAGCCGTAATACAGGGTGTATGGTACATCAGATGTAACAACAATCCTGTCATGCAGAAGCTTGCCGAAATCGTCCGTCATAAGCAACACGCGGATATTCTCCATCTTTTCTTCCTTCGCCAGCAGAATGGCGCAGATTTCATCTCCATCCATGACGTAGTCCGCATAATTATATCCAAAGAGTAAATCTCTGTATCCCACAGACTGAAGCTCCCGGTACAGCCGATAGCCCTTATAGTCCTCTGCCAGAGGGATGGTACCGTATTCCTCCAGCTGCACTGCATCGGAGTCTGCGCTGAGAACACGCCCGTTAATCTTCCTTCTCTTCACCCGGACTCCTGTGACAATCCCGTCCGTCAGCTCGATATCAGCTACCTGTTCCCGGATTCTTGTCCGCTCCACAAAGGAATCCAGCATATCCGAAAATGAAAGGTTCACCTCTTCCCCGTTAAAGAAGACCTGCAAACCGCTGCTGTTGCTTTCCATAATCCATGCATTTTTCAAAAGCTTTATTTCCGGAAGGATATGTTCCTTCTCTATGTAGTGGGATTTCCCGTTCTCACGATCAATGTAGGATTTTATCACTGCCGCTATCAGCAGCAGAACAATCAACAACAAACCCAGAACACAAATGAATCCCTTCAGCTTCATTCTTTGCGATTTTGTGAACTGATTCTTTCCTCTTTCCAAAGCCAGGCCCTCACCGATTTCTTTATTTCAAGATTTTGTCTAACCAAAACGAGCAGCCCTTCGGACTGCTCAATTTCTTTTGTATCCATTTTTAATTCCCAAAATGCCGCCTCCTGCTAATTGACTCCTAGCTA
>CALYSH010000142.1 GCA_945485625.1 uncultured Lachnospiraceae bacterium
GGAGCTCCTGCAGTTAATTGCTTCCCTGAGTGAACGGGAGGATGTGAATGGAATTCTGGTTCAGCTTCCTCTGCCCGGACATATGGATGAGGAAAAAATCTTAAATGCCATTGACCCATTAAAGGATGTGGATGGGTTCCACCCCGTGAACGTGGGGGCTCTGGCAATCGGACAACCCGGCTTTGTATCCTGTACCCCCGCCGGAGTGATTCAGCTTTTGAAGCGTTCCGGGGTAGAAATCTGTGGAAAGGAGTGCGTGGTTGTGGGGCGAAGCAATATTGTGGGGAAACCCATGGCACAGCTGATGCTTCGTGAGAATGCAACCGTAACCATTGCCCATTCCAGAACAATTGATTTGAAAGAGGTGTGCAAACGTGCGGATATCCTGATTGTTGCTGTGGGAAAGCCTAAGATGATTACTGCGGAATATGTGAAGGATGGTGCAGTGGTAATTGATGTGGGAATACACAGAGACGCCAATAACAAGCTTTGCGGGGATGTGGATTATGATGCCGTACTGCCCAAATGCAGTGCGATTACCCCGGTTCCCGGCGGAGTAGGTCCCATGACCATAGCCATGCTTCTATATAACTGCGTAACTTCTGTGAAGCTTCAGGGAAAGAGGAAATAAGGGGAAGCAATATGAAATGTCCGAATTGCGGGGCACAGATTCCTATAAATTCCCTGTATTGTGAAACCTGTGGGGAAGATATTCATATCGTGCCCAATATTGATTTTAATGATTTGGATATCCAGGATACCATGGATGGTATTCTGGAACACATAACGGATGAAGCCAATACGATTCGTATAGATGAACAAGAGGCAAAAAAACAGTCTCTGCGAAAGGATAAAAAAAGAAAGAGGATGCTCTTAAGAGCAGGAATTCTCGCCTTTGTCCTATTGCTTGTATTGGGAGCAACAGGCATATTGAAATGGAAGCAGTATCATTCTGTAAGCTACCAATTGTCGAAGGCAGAGGATTGTGTAAAACGTCAGGATTATCAGCAGGCAATCAATTATTACAATAGGGTGCTGGAGCTGGATTACACCAATATTCAGGCGAAGTTTGATCTTGCTGAGGTGTATTTTCAGGTGAACAATAAAGTGGAGTACGAATATCTGATGCGGGATATTGTGACGGACGAGAATGCCACAACGGAACAGCTGATTACTGCATATGGTAAATTGATTGGTATTTACCGGGGAAAGGATGAATATCAGACGATTCATAAGATTTTATCCTTTTGTAAGAATGAAACTGTTTTAAATACGTATTCCGAGTATGTTGCACTGCCTCCCCGGTTTAGCCTGGGAGACGGGTATTACACAAAGGTGGAGCCTCTGACCATATCGGGACAGAGTAATGGAAAGATTTACTATACCCTTGACGGAAACGAACCGGATATCTATAGTATAGAGTATACTGCTCCTATCATTTTAGAGGAGGGAGAGTATGAAATAAAGGCGCGCTATATCAATCAAAACGGTATCAAAAGTGATGTGGCGGTTGCAAAATACCATGTGGAAATCGAATACCTTCCGGCTCCCGTTTTCAATGTTTTGAACGGACAGTATGAACATCCTGTAAATATTGAGATTATGGGTGATTCTACGGATGTATATTATACAGTGGACGGTAGCAGACCTTCCGTGGAAAGTTTAAAATACGAGGGACCGATTCCCATGCCCCTGGGTGTCAGCCATTTTCGTTTTATACAGGTGAAGGGAAACAAGGTAAGTGAAATTACGGACCTGGAGATTTCACTGGAGATGAACGGAGGGCTGTCCACGGTGGAGGCGGAAGTCAAGGCGATGGAATATGCCATGTCTATCCAACGGGTAACGGCACCGGACGGAAGCGTGGAAGGTTCGCCTGCCAGATATTCTTATTCTTTCTGTTATCCGATTTCGGTGGAGGAGCAGGGAGACTTTTATGTACTGGAGGAGAAGTTGTTTCAAAATGATTATGCTCCAGTAAGTACCGGAAATCTCTTTGCAGTGAACATATATAGTGGTATAATATATGGGCTGCAGATTGATGAATATCACAATTACAGTCTGATAGACTTGTTTGAAGAAGAGGAGGACGCCGAAGAAGGCGCAGAGAGGTGACGTATGTACAAGATTGTAAAGAAACAAGAACTGACAACAAACATTTACCTGATGGAGGTAGAGGCAAAGCGCGTTGCGAAGTCCTGTGAGCCCGGGCAGTTTGTCATTGTCCGCATGGATGAGGAGGGAGAGCGAATTCCCCTGACCATCTGTGATTACAACAGGGAAAAGGGAACCATTACCATTGTGTTCCAGACGGTAGGTGCCGGCACAAAGATGATGGCTGACTTGCAGGAAGGAGATTATTTCCACGATTTTGTCGGACCTCTGGGCTGTGCTTCTGAGCTGGTGAACGAGGATATGGATTCCCTGAAGGCGAAGAAAATCCTCTTTGTAGCAGGCGGTGTTGGTGCAGCTCCTGTATATCCTCAGGTAAAGTGGCTGCATGAGCATGGTGTGGCCGCAGATGTAATTGTCGGCAGCAAGACCAAGGATTTGTTAATCCTTGAGAAGGAGATGGAGGCTGTTGCAGGAAATCTTTATGTGACAACCGATGACGGCTCCTATGGAAGAAGCGGTATGGTTACCCAGACCATCAAGGATTTGGTGGCAGAGGGAAAGCAGTATGATGTATGTATTGCCATCGGACCCATGATCATGATGAAATTTGTATGTCTGCTGACAAAGGAACTGGGGATTCCGACCGTAGTCAGTCTGAATCCGATTATGGTTGACGGTACCGGTATGTGCGGCGCCTGCCGTGTTACGGTTGGCGGTAAGGTGAAGTTCGCCTGTGTAGACGGTCCTGAGTTTGACGGTCATCAGGTAAACTTCGATGAGGCAATGAGAAGACAGTCAATTTACAAGACTGCAGAAGGTCGTGCAATGCTTGAATTGGAAGAGGGAGATACCCACCACGGCAACTGCGGCGTGTGCCATTGATCAGAGAAAGAGAAAGGAAAAGGCGACGGAAAATGGACGTTTTGAATAAAGTACCTGTAAGAGAGCAGGATGCAAAAGAGAGAGCTAAGAATTTCGAGGAGGTTTGCCTTGGTTATAATCTGGAGGAAGCACAGTGTGAAGCAGGCAGATGTATCAACTGTAAGAATGCACAGTGTGTGAAGGGATGCCCTGTAGCAATTGACATTCCCGGATTTATTCAGCAGGTGAAGGAAGGAAATATAGAAGAGGCATACCGGATTATCAGTGAGTCCAGTGCACTTCCGGCAGTCTGCGGACGTGTCTGCCCTCAGGAGAGCCAGTGTGAAGGAAAATGTATCCGCGGCATTAAGGGGGATCCCATTTCCATCGGTAAACTGGAGCGTTTCGTGGCAGACTGGGCACGAGAGAGCAATATTAAGCCCCAGGGTGCAACGGAAAAGAAGGGGAAAAAGGTTGCAGTCATCGGTTCTGGCCCTGCAGGCTTGACCTGCGCAGGTGATCTGGCGAAGATGGGCTATGATGTAACGATTTTTGAAGCTTTGCATGAGGCCGGCGGTGTACTGGTTTATGGTATTCCGGAGTTCCGTCTTCCTAAGAAAACTGTTGTAGCAAAGGAAATCGAGAACGTAAAGGCACTTGGTGTAAAGATTGAAACCAACGTAGTAATCGGTAAGTCCACTACCATCGATGAACTGATGGAGGAGGAAGGCTTCAGTGCCGTATTTATCGGCTCCGGTGCAGGTCTTCCCAAGTTCATGGGTATTCCCGGTGAGAATTCCAACGGTGTATTCTCCGCAAATGAGTATCTGACCAGAAATAATCTCATGAAGTCCTTTGACAAGAACTCCAATACACCGATTATGCATGGTAAGAAGGTTGCCGTTGTGGGTGGTGGTAATGTAGCCATGGATGCTGCAAGAACCGCTTTAAGACTTGGCGCTGAGGTTCATATTGTATACAGAAGAAGCGAGGAAGAGCTTCCTGCCAGAGTGGAGGAAGTACATCACGCAAAGGAAGAGGGTATCATTTTTGACCTTCTGACCAACCCCATTGAAATCCTGGCTGATGAGAAGGGCTGGGTAACCGGTATGAAGTGTATTAAGATGGAGCTTGGAGAGCCCGATGAGTCCGGAAGAAGAAGGCCTGTTGAGGTTGCGGGTTCTGAGTTTGTTATGGAACTGGATACCGTTATTATGTCCCTTGGTACTTCGCCCAATCCCTTGATTTCTTCTACAACTGAGGGTCTGGAAGTAAATAAGTGGAAATGTATCGTTGCGGATGAGAACAATGGAAAGACCACCAAGGAAGGCGTATATGCCGGTGGTGATGCTGTAACAGGTGCAGCAACCGTTATTCTTGCAATGGGTGCAGGTAAAGCCGCTGCGAAGGGTATTGACGAGTATTTGAGCAAATAAGCGAGGGATTCATATGGCATGGTGTCCGAAATGTAAAAATGAATATCGCCCGGGAATCCGGGTCTGCGCAGATTGCGGTGTGGAGCTGGTGGATCGGGACGTTGAAGATGAACTGATTCCGCTGCTTTACGGAGAAAAGGAGCGAATTGAAGGAGCTGCTGATTTCTTAAAAAGTAACGGCATGGATGTGAAAGTGGATTATAATCCCCTTCGAGAGCTGTACTTTTTGTGTGTTCGTGAAGAAGACAAACAGAAGGCTGTGAAATATGCCAATGTGTTTGCAAGGGAACAGCTGAAACAGGAACAGTCTGAGCTGCAGGAGGATGCAGCTTCCGAAGAACAGGAGAAGCCCAAGGCAGCACCTGCGCGGAACGGACTGTACCAGACCAGCGCGGAGAGAGCACAGGAAAATCTTGCTGCTGCATGGACCCTTTTATTGGTAGGTGTGGCAGGATTGATTTTTATGATCCTTTCCTACTTTGAGGTAATTCCTTTCATTTTCTCCAGGCAGTACTTCTTTTATATTGTTTTGTGTGCTTTCTTTATCCTTTTTATTTT
>CALYSH010000143.1 GCA_945485625.1 uncultured Lachnospiraceae bacterium
GAACAGTATGTGCATGATGCACTGGCACAGCTGGTGGAATACGATGCGAAGTCTGCTATGAATCAAAGTGCATACAGCGCACTTGTACTTCAGAGAAGTGTGTGTGCCGGATACGCCAGGGCATTTCAGTATCTGATGCAGCAGCTGGATATCCCCTGCTATTATTGCGGCGGATACAGTGGGGAGAAACATGCCTGGAATATCATTCGTATGGAGGATGGGTTCTGGAACGTGGATGTAACCTGGGCGGATACCAATCCCATCAATTATGAGTATTTTAACAAGACCGATGCGGAGTACAGCAGCAGTCATGTGAGGAGAGGACTATCCGTTTATCTCCCGGCCTGTAACGGTAGCGGGAGTCCCAATAAGCCTTTGGATTGGGAGGAAGAAAAGCATTTCTTTACCGATGCACCGGACAGTGGAATGTCGGAAGAGGAAAAGAATCTGGAAGAGGCCGGAATTAAGGCGGAGGATGTATTAAAAACCCTGGAGGATTACTATAAGGACTGCCTGAGTCAGTTGAAGGAGGAAGGCCCCGGAAGTGTCCGGTTTTCCAATGTGGTTCCGGAAAGTCTGTGGGATACGGTTGAAAACGCATATTCCGTCGGAGATTACAAAAAAGGATATCTGGATGAAGGAATAAAGGCGCTTGGCATGGACGGGGCGGTGATTCAGCTCCAGGTGGTAAAGCTGGGTGGCGGTTATTACCGTATCTATCATAATATACGGACCTATAAGTAACAGGACGGAGGAGCCGGTATGGGAACCTGGTTTGTGGTTGGCATTCTGCTGCTGTGTGTGGCAGCTGCCATTCGCAGTATGCTACGCAGAAAGCAGAGCGGAAAGTCCCTGCACTGCGGGGGAGACTGCAGCAGATGTATGGGGGAATGTAATAAAAAGTCTCATTTACAATAAAAAAGATAAGGCTTGTGGCAGTCTGTCACGGAAGGGAGGAAGCTATGACCTATGAGGAACTGGTATTGAGGGTACGCGATGTATATGAAAATGCAGATGCAAGAGAGGTTTTTGAACACATTGCGGTACAGGTAAATGTGGAAGGAGAGGCAGCAGGAGCATTTTATCTTGAAGTTGCCGACCGACAGGTATGTGTGGAGCCCTACGACTATTATGACCGGGATATTCTGGTTACAGTGGATACCCGGGTGCTTCTGGATCTCCTTGATAACCGGCTGGGTTACCGGGAAGCGATTGATAATGGAATGCTTCGTATAGAAGGGAATATTGTCAAGTTCGGACTGCTGTCGAAAATTAAAATTCATAATAAGTAAATTGAATAGGGACCCGGACCGGGCAGGGACGGGAAGGATGCTGATAGAGGGATGCTGTTCACCACAGAGTGAACGGCATCCTTTTTTTCGGAATTGTGTTCCCGGAAAATTTGCATATTTCTCGACCGACGCGCTTTCGCTCCAGCGGTCACGTAGCGGTACTAAGGTTCGAAAGTACCGAACCTAAGGACCGACGCGACCTTAGGACCGGTCGAGAAAACGCAGATTCTCCGGGAACACAATTCCGAAATGAAAGCTTTCTTTCTGAAAGACAGGAATATCCGGGACAAGACTTCATATATTGTGAAGAGAGAAAGGTGCGAGGTGAGGCATGAAAAATTATGGATACCTGTTCCCCAAGGAACAACGCAGTCTTTGGAAAAAGCTGGAAGAACAAGGCGAGAGCATCCAGGAAATCCGTCTTCGGGTGAATCGTCCGGTGATATTATTGACCGGTGGCAGGGAAGGCTTCATCAATTGCAGGGGAGAGCCGGAGAAGCGCCCGGAAAACGGACTGGTATTCGGAAGAGAGGAAGTGCAGAATGTTTTGAACCATATCTGCCAGCACTCGGTTTATGCCTACGAGGAGGAAATAAAAAAAGGATACATCACCGCCGCCGGAGGGCATCGCGTCGGACTGGTGGGAACGGTGGTGATGGAAGACGGCAGAGTAAAAGCCTTAAAGCAGATATCCGGGCTGAATATCCGTATTGCCCATGAGGTGAAGGGGGCGGCAGACGGGGTGTTACCCTTCCTGTATCGGGATGGACAGGTTCAAAACACGCTGATTATTTCTCCGCCGGGCTGTGGGAAAACCACCTTACTTCGGGATATCATTCGTCAGATATCGGATGGAAATGCCTATGGAGAAGGGAAAAGCGTAGGAGTGGTGGATGAGAGAAGCGAGTTGGCCGGTTGTGTGCAGGGAGAACCGCAGAACGATTTAGGCCTGAGAACGGATATTCTGGATGCCTGTCCGAAATCGGTTGGTATGGAGATGCTGATTCGGTCCATGAGTCCAAAGGTGCTTGCAGTGGACGAACTGGGAGAAGGGGATATGGAAATGGTATATCGGGCAGCCACCTGTGGGGTGAGCGTGATTGCTACTGTTCATGGGTCCGGAATGGAGGATTGCCGGAGGAGGTTTGCATGGGGAGAGAAAAAATCCCTTTCCTTCTTTTCCTGTTTTCTGGTACTTGGGCGGGAAGCCGATCACTTCTTTATTCGGGAAATGTATGGGGAGAACGGAGCATATGTTAAAATGGGTGGCTTGTATCATGACGATCGGTGGGAGCCTTGGTATGGGAATGTGGTATCGGGAGCAGCTGCTGGAGCGGATTCGGGTACTGAGAAAGCTATGCTGGATTACAGAACTGTTGAGCGGAGAAATCCGCTTTCAGCGAAAGACGCTGCCGGAGTGCTGCAGGACAATTGCGGAAAGTCTGGAGAAGCCTTATGGTGAATGGTTTCAGAGGATACATCAGGGATGTCGGACAGAGCAGGGGGAAGAATTGGGTGAATGGATGCGGGAATGTCTGGAGACCGGATTAAAGGAACTTCCGGTTACGGAGGAGGACAGAAGGGCTTTTCTGGAATTTATCCCTGTGAGATCCTATTTCGATTGGGAAATGCAAATATCCTCCCTGGAGAAGAGCAGACTTACTTTACAGAGAAGAATACAGGATCTGGAAGCGGATTGTAAGCAAAAGGGAAAGCTTGCGCCGGCTCTTGGTTTGGGATGCGGACTGGTGCTTGTAATCGTATTGGTATGACGGGAGTGTATGGTGTATGGATGTAACGGTGATTTTCAAAATAGCGGCAGTGGGTATACTGGTGACCATATTAAGCCAGATATTAAAGCATAGCGGGAGGGAAGAACAGGCTTTTTTAATCAGTCTTGCCGGGTTGATTCTGGTGCTGTCCTGGATGATTCCCTGCATATATGATTTGTTCCAGACCATACAGAGTCTGTTCGAATTTTAGGAGGTTCCATGCTTACAATCATTAAAATATCCCTATTTTGTATGGTAGGTGTTCTGGTAGCACTTCAGATAAAGGGTGCAAACCCCGGCTTTAGTACCTATATCGGAATTGCAATCGGTGTGGTACTGTTTGTGTTCTGTGTGGGCGAGATTGGAAATGTGGTGGACAAGCTGGGAGATTTGTTTCAAAATCTGGGAAATGCAGGTGGCTATCTGCAGATTTTGTTAAAGGTGATGGGGATTACATACATCTGTGAATTCAGTTCCGGAATTTGCAGGGATGCAGGTTTTCATACGGTATCGGAGCAGATTGATGTGCTTGGAAAGGTATCGGTAATGATTTCCGGACTGCCGATTCTGTTTGCGGTGGTGGAGCAAATTCAGGCGTTTCTGTAAAGAGAAGGGGATGGAGATGGAGAGTGAAGAGGTATGGAAGGAATTGTGCCTGGAGGAATTGTCTGCAAATTTTGAACGATTATTTCCGGTGCATGAGGATTTGTGGGAAGGCCTTTTTACCAGGGTGCTTCAGGGCGACATTTTGGGAGCCTTTGGACATCTGTTAAAGGCACTTACATATGAATTGTCCGGTGGAATCGGAGATATGAAGGAAATCTTTCTATGGCTTTTGATTCTTGGAATGGTATCCGCGGTAATGGCACATTTTATTGCTATTTTTGATAAGCATCAGGTGGCGGAATTGAGCTTTTACTTTATGTATCTGTTGATGGTGGCAGTATTGTCCAGATGCTTTCGGGAAACGGCCGCCTGTGCCGCAGAGGCCATGGACAATATTGTGATGTTTGTGAGAATGATGCTTCCCACCTATCTGATTTCTGTGGGAGTCGTGACGGGGTCTGCAACAGCGGCGGCAGGTTATCAGATGATGCTGTTTCTTATATGGGGAGTGGAGGAAATATTGATCGGAATCGTTTTGCCGTTTATTAACGGATATCTGATTCTGTCCCTGGTAAATGCCATATGGACGGAAGAAAAACTGAGCCTGTTTATTGATTTCATAGGAAAGGGCATCGGATGGATGATAAAGGGAATCCTGGGCCTGGTTACCGGACTGAGCCTGTTTCAATCTTTTTTGACACCGGTCATTGATACCTTAAAGGGGAGTGTCCTGAATAAAACACTTGCCGCTCTCCCCGGGATAGGGAATGGTGTGGAGGGAGTGCTTGAGCTGGCATTATCCTCCGGTCTGGTGATTAAAAACGGGGTGGGGATTGTTCTGTTGTTCCTGCTTTTGTTTCTTTGTGCCGGTCCTCTTTTGCGAATCCTTGTCATGTCGGTACTCTTAAAGGGGGCAGCCGCCATGATGGGATTAGTCAGTGATAAGCGGATTACATCCTGTACCAACCGGGTGGGAGACGCAGGATTTCTGTTACTGAAAACTACATTCAGTACCATGCTTCTTTTTTTGATTTCCATAGCGGTGGTGATTACGTCCGCCAGGAGGTTTTAATAATGGAAGGATTGTTAAAAGGGATTTGCAAAATTGGTGTATTCCTTGTCTGTGCCCAGACAGTGATATGCTTCCGCCCGAGGGCAGCCTATGAAAAATATCTGAAGTTTCTTGTGGGGCTTATGGTCCTATTACTTATACAAACTTCCGT
>CALYSH010000144.1 GCA_945485625.1 uncultured Lachnospiraceae bacterium
ATTGTGGGTGTTATGACCACCATCGTTGCCTGGGGCTGTCAGTTTTTGTGGAATGCCGTGGTATTCGGGAATCCTGCGTACCCCACACCATCCCAGAATCTGGTTCTGAGTGCGGTCAATTGGGTATCCGGTGTTATTTTTGCATATTTCACCAACCGACGCTTTGTTTTTAAGAGCCATGCACCCATGGGGAAGGAGGCTCCCAAGTTTGTGGGCTCCCGTATCAGTACCTTTCTAATGGATGTGGTTCTGCGCCAGGTATTTGGCTGGCTTGGTATGAACACCTATGTAGCTACCTTTATCATTGCAGTGATTGTTACCATCAGCAACTATGTTTTCAGCAAGCTTTTTGTATTTAAGAAGAAGGATTAGGGGAAACCATTTTGGATGGGTGTTCCGGCTTTTGTCCTGTGATTCGAAGGAGGAAGGGTATGTTTGAATTTCTGAAAAAACCGAAGAAAAACAGAGACCTGGAGGCGTTGATGGAGCGGATTGATTCCAACATGGCCAACAATTACAAGGATGCTGCCCAGGAATACCTGAAGGAATTTGAAGTGAAGTTGTCCCAGCTGGTGGAAGCCGGACAGTTGAAGGAGGACCAGAAAAAGCATTACGAGGATTTGCTGGACACCTACCGGATTCGGATGAAGGGTTTTACCCACAAGGATCAGAAACCATATTGGACGTAAGGGTTGCGTAGCCGTTTTAAGTATATTGTGGACGGGGAAGAGTGGTTAAAAAAGCCATTTTTCCCCGTCCAAGTTGTTTCTCTAGAACCTTATTTCCACATGATAGTGTTCCAGCCAGTAATTCACCTGCAACAAATATGCCAATAATTGGGGTCCTGCCATGAGCTGGCCGTAGAAGGGTCTTCCGTAATCGGAGGGGCTTTTCAGGTATTCCCGGACCTTCACCGGGTCCACCAGCTCCCGCAAAGGAGCATTGGGATCTGCAAGCACCCGGGTCAGCTCCTTTTTTAACAGATTCTCGTAAGTGGGGTCGTAGGTTTTGGGGTAGGGGCTCTTTTTGCGGTGGAGTACCTCCGTGGGCAGCAGACCTTCTGCGGCATCCCGGAGCAGTCCCTTTACCACGCCCTTCGGACATTTCATCTCCCAGGGAACATTCCAGAGATATTCTACAATCCGGTGGTCCGCAAAGGGTACTCGTGCCTCCAGACCCACTGCCATACTGGTGCGGTCCATGCGGTCTAACAGGGTCTGCATAAACCATTTCAGATTCAGGTAAGAGATTTCACGCCTTCGGGCCTCGGTAGGTGTCTCTTCTCCCGACATGGGCGTTTCCGAAATGGTACTGTGATATGCCGCTTTGGCATATTCCTCCAAGGGCAGGGCTTCTAAGACTTCATCCCGAAGTAACAGGGTACGGGGAGCAAAATCCATGGACCAGGGGAAGGTGTCTGCCCGGAAGCATTCCTCCTTGTGGAACCAGGGGTAACCGCCGAAGATTTCGTCCGCACATTCTCCGGTCAGGGTTACCTTGTGGGTTCTGCTCACCCGCTCACAGAAATAGAGCATGGAGGCTTCCACGTCTGCCATACAGGGCAGATCCCTGGCCTCCACGGCCCGGAATAAATACTGGTATAAATCCGGATTGCTGCATTCCAGATAGGTATGGGAGGTGCGGCAGTAATCCACCATTTTATCCACCCAGGGACGGTCCTGGGTGGGCTGGAAGGCATTGGCCTTAAAATTTTTGTCATTGTCCGTAAAGTCAAAGGAGTAGGTGGACAGTACCTTCCCCTGTTTTTTCAGCTCAGATGAACAGATGCTGGTGACCAGGCTGGAATCCACTCCGCCTGACAGAAAGGTACAGATGGGCACATCGGAAAGCATCTGCAGGCGGATGGCATCCGTTACCAGACAGCGGGTTTTCTCCACGGTTCTCCCATAGTCATCGAAGTGAGGATGGCTCTCCAGCTTCCAATAAGGAGTGACGTAGATGCCGGAGCCGGTAAATTCCAGGAAATGACCGGGCAGAAGCTCCCGGATGTCCTGAAAGACTCCTTTTCCGTAGGTTTTGGCAGGACCAAGACCGAAGATTTCACAAAGAGAATCCCGGTTGGCAATGGGTTTTACCTTGGGGAATGCAAACAACCCCTTCAATTCCGAGGAAAAGACCAGGGTGTTTTCTGCACGGATATAAAACAGAGGCTTAACTCCCATGCGGTCTCTGGCCAGATAAAGGCAATCTCTGCTGTGGTCCCAGATGGCAAAGGAGAAAATACCATTCATTTTTTTCAGAAAGTCAATGCCATCCGTCAGATACCCCAACAGAATTACCTCTGTGTCACATTCTGTGGTGAAGGAGCACCCCTGTGTAATCAGCTGCCAGCGCAATTCGGGCATGTTGTACAGCTCTCCGTTATAGACAATGGTGGCAATGTGATCTCCCATTTGTCTGGTCATGGGCTGCTTACCCTGACCGGGGTCCAGAATGGACAGGCGGGTGTGGGAGAGCCCCACGTGGCGGGAGAGGAACACATCCTCTTCATCCGGACCTCTGTGGTGCAGGGTGTGATTCATGCTTTGGAGAATACCATACCAGGGTCCCGGATTTTCTCTGTAATTCATATTATAATTGCTGAAGCCTGCAATACCGCACATAAGCAATCTCCTTTCCTCAGACTTCCGGGTAGGACAAAAGCAGGGGCTGGTATTGCTTGTGCTCCAGAGCCATTTCCAGGGTGGGCTGCAGCAGATGGATATGGGCCACCAGGGAGTTGGGCTTTTTCTCCCAGTTATCCTGACCGAAGGGAACAAAGTAAATCAGCTTGGTATTGATCAGGAGTCCCACATTCTTCATGTTCATGCCCAGCCCGTCATTGGTGGATAAGAAGATCACCAGGGGCTTGTTATTTCGAAGGTGTGCCTTGGCAGCCATCAGAACCGGGGTGTCCGTGATCCCGTTTGCCAGCTTGGCAGCAGTGTTGCCGGTGCAGGGCAGGATGACCAGGAGGTCTAAATATCCGGTGGGGCCGATGGGCTCGGCGGCTTCAATACGGCAGATTGGTTCTCTGCCGGTAATGGATTGAAGGCGTTTATAGTATTCTTCCGGAGTACCGAATCGGCTGGTAATTTGCTGGGAGGCATGGGAAAGGATGGGATGGAGATCTGCTCCTGCCTCCGCCAGCTTTTGTAATGCCAGAAATGTTTTTTCGAAAGTACAAAAAGAACCGGTCATGGCAATGCCGATTTTCTTTCCTTTCAGGTCCATAAAAGTACCATTCCTTTCATATGGTTTCCGATATGCCTTCGTCAAGGTGAAGCCTTTGCCCGAAAGCAGCGGAGGGATTTACTTGTTACAGGTGTCCAGTACAAAATCCGAAAGGCGGATTCCGCAGCTTGTATGGGAGTATTTTCCGGGAAGGCCGGGACAGTAGAGAACCTGGCGCTTCAGGGCTTTGGCAGATGGATAATCCACTCCGGTCCGGTTGGAAGCAATATCAATCACAAGACAGTCGGAGGATGTTTTCCGAAGACAATCCCGGTTCAGAATGCAGGAGGGGATGGTGTTGAAGATGTATTCATAGTTTGGGATTTCTCTCGGTACACACTCCAGGGGCAGTGTACAGAAGCCAAAGGAACGGGCCATCTCCAGCTTTTCCGGATTGCGGTCGGCAATGGTAACACAGGCCTTGAGTCCGGCCAGCTTGTGGGCCAGAATCCTGCCGCAGCGTCCATATCCCAGCACAAGAGTATTGCTTTGATGGAGCAGAGTGGATTTGTGGGACAGGGCTTCCAGAATCGCACCCTCTGCGGTTGCAACAGCATTGTACAGTGTCAGGGATTCTTCTGCTAAAAAGTCGTAGCAGGCAATGCCCCGTTCTTCGCACATAGCCTTGAAATCCTCTGATATTACGCCGGCAAACAGAATGTGGCGTTTGCGAAGACAGCGTTTCAGCTCCGACAAAGGTATTTTTGTTTTTTCCCGGGCACAATACACATATCCGTCCTGCTCAAAGGGGATACCGCATATTACGATTCTGCTCCGGTCCAGTGCTTCTTTTACAGATTCGGCACAGTACATGGGAGGTTTGTAACTTCCTTCATTTTCCGACAGACAGAAGCAGGTTATATTGTGCCCTCTTGCTGCCAGTATGTCTGCCATGCAGGCAGTGCGTTTATCCCCACCGATAATTGCAATATCATATATTTTCATGTCTCACCTCTTATGATGATTTTGACTATAGGAGAAGGGAAGAAACCGATGCGGCAAAATGTTTCTTCTTATATTTGATAGAATATGTAAAATGGGGGCAAAGGGTGCCTGTCAAAGGTTGACGCCGCGGGGGTAATAGTGGTACATTTTAAAGAGAAAGGTGAGGATAGATATGGGCAAGCATAATTGGAAGAATCTGCCCCTGGTAAGTGCCGGACTGGTCATTGTGAACTGCCTGGTTTTTCTGGTCTGCCAGTTGACCGGTGACAGGCTGACAACCATGGGAATGCTGTCTCCATGGTCTGTTTTTGTGGATGGAGAGGTTTGGCGTGTATTTACCGCCATGTTTTTGCACGGCAATGTGCAGCATATATTCAGTAATATGCTGATTTTATTCTTTCTGGGAAGCATGCTGGAGAAGGAAATCGGTCATCTTCCTCTCTTTATCATTTATTTGTTGTCCGGTATCGGAGGAAATGCGGCATCCCTGTATGAAAAATATGCAAGGGGGAGTCTGGTGGCATCCCTGGGTGCAAGCGGTGCGTTGTTTGGTCTGGATGGGTTGCTCTTGGCTTTGGTATTGTTTTCCCCAAAACGCTGGGAGACGGCTCCCGTTCCCAGAGTAATTGCCATGATTTTATTGTCCCTTTACAGCGGATATACAGCGGAGCATATTGATAATGCAGCCCATGTGGGCGGA
>CALYSH010000145.1 GCA_945485625.1 uncultured Lachnospiraceae bacterium
CGGTGCCGGTGTTGAAACCCTGGCTATAGAGCGCATCCGCGATGAATTTTATGATTCCAAGTTCTGGCGTAACGAGACCAGAGTAGGGGAATACGACGTAAAACAGTATTATATGAAGCAGGTTGAAACCTACTTTGATGATGACGGGAAGAACTCCGGTTTTAAGACCGTGTTTGACCAGTTTCTGATTACCGGTCTGGAGGAATTGATGAAGAATCCCAACTCTGCCAATACCAAGTCCCAGTTTGTGGGATATGCGGGAGCGCTGGCTGAGTATTTCAACGGCCTGGCCGGAAACCTGAACGCCCTTCAGAAGGACCTGAATCAGGAACTGAAGCTGAAGGTGGATCAGATCAATTCCCTGGCCAGCGAGATTGCAACCTTAAATACCCAGATAAATACCATTGAGCTTTCCGGAGTGAAGGCCAATGAGCTTCGCGACAAGAGAACTCTGATTTTGGACGAGCTGTCCAAGCTGGTGGATGTGGAGGTGTCCGAAACCCCCATCGTGGATGCCAATAATCCCGAGAGAGAAACCGGGGCGAACCGGTTTCTGGTGAAGATTGCAGGAGGCCAGATACTGGTAGATGCCAGCGAATATAACGGCCTGGAATGTAAGGGAAGGGAGTCCTATGAGAAGGTGAATCAGACCGACATTGACGGTTTGTATGATGTGTACTGGAAAAGCGGTGAGAAGTTTAATCTGTACAATGCCGCGTTGGGCGGGGCGCTTCGCGGACTGGTAGAGCTTCGGGATGGAAACAACGGCGAATATTTCAACGGAATGGTTACCTCTACGGGAACGGCTCCCGACGGTATCCATGACCAGGTAACCATACGCGTGGAGCAGGGATATCTGCAGGATCTGGATAAGTGTAATCTGTCCGATCAGGGCGGTGTGCTGAATCTGGGCAATCAGTTGTTCTATTATGATTCCTGGAGCTATAGCATTTCCTATGATGCAAATCAACAGCCGGTGTACGAGTATACCTTCCAGATATCCGGTTCGGATAAAAATGACAGAGGTGTAACCAATGACCGTGTGGGAAAGCCTGCCACCATCGGAAGTGCTGTAAAATATCAGGGCGTTCCCTATTATATGAGTCAGATGAATGAGTGGCTTCGTAATTTCTGCCATGAATTTAATGACAAGCTGACCTCCGGCTTCACTTCCGATAACAGACAGGGCGCACCGATGTTTTCCGGAAACGAACCTACCGGACAGGAGCAGTTCGATTTCCCTGCCGCAAACCGTTACGACAAGTTCGGGTATGATGATTTTGTTAATAACGGGAAATTTACCGTATCCGTATCAGATGACAGCTATTACCGCCTGACTGCGGCAAACGTGAGCATTGTAGCAGCCATGGAATTAGACCCTACTCTGATGGCAAACAAATTCAAGCAGGGAGACGGAGTGGAGCAGAATGATTTATTGGAAGCACTGAAGAATCTGGTAAATGATAAGAACCAGATGAGCTTCCGGGGCGCTTCCGCATCGGAATTTCTTCAGGGAATCCTGTCAGATGTGGCATTGAATGCATCCCGTGCCAACAGCTTCCATCAGAACTTCAAGGATATTTCTGCCAGCATCGATAACCAGAGAATCTCCATATCCGGAGTGGATGAGGACGAAGAAGCGGTGAATCTGGTTAAATACCAGAACGGATACAATCTTGCTTCTAAAATGATTCAGGTTTTGACCGAAATATATGATAGATTGATTTTACAGACCGGAGTATAGAAATTGAGGTGACAGCTTTGAGAATTACCAATAAGATTATGCAGCGGAATAACCTGGCAAACATCAATACCAACAAGGTATATCAGGATGCTTTGAGTACCCAGATGTCCACCCAGAAGAAAATCAGCAGACCGTCGGAGGACCCGGTAGTGGCAATCCGTGCCCTGAGACTCCGCAGCAACGTGACAGAGGTAAGCCAGTATTACAGCAAGAATATTCCCGACGCGGAGAGCTGGCTAAATATTACGGAGGATGCCTTGAAGAATCATTCCCAGATTCTGACCAATATGATTTCGCAGGTAACCAAGGGAGCCAACGGGGATCTGACCAGCAGCGACCGCCAGATTATCATGGAGCAGCTGAAGGCATTGTCGGAGGAAATATATACAACCGCCAATGCGGACTACGCCGGCAGATATGTGTTTACCGGATACCGCACCGATACATCACTTAGTATGACTGCCCCGGAACAGAGACTGTATACCATTACCCAGCAGCTCCACAGTGGAGAACTGCAAAAGATTACCAAAGTGAATACAGGGGATTTATTGGATATTACTGAGGGCAATTATCGGACTATGACCGGTGTGAACGAGAACAGTATTTCCTCCGTGGATGTGTACCGAATTCAGCTTCCTTACAATAATTGTGATGATGCGACTGCTGTTACCGTATCCTATGGGTCGACTTCCCTGAATGCCACCATGCGTCATGTGGATGGCAATCCGGACCCTTACAAGGAGGCGGCAGATGATAAGAATGCAGTAATCTTCGTGCCGGAAACCGGAGAAGTGCTGCTTGGAGAAACTGTTTACTCCAACCTGGTGGCACTGAAGGATGATCCCAATACCAAGGCGGATGAGAGTGAATTCCGTGTAAGCTTTGGCAAAAAGGACTGGGTGGCCGGTGATCTTAGACCGGAGCATTACTTTGCCTGCAAGGACCAGAAGGACGGAATCGAATATAATCAGGAATATCTGGGGGTGGATGCCAAACGCCAGGAAATCGAGTATGATGTGGGCTTCAACCAGAAGATACGTGTGAACTCTACTGCGGACGAATGCTTCCAGCATGCCATCGGAAGATGTGTGGATGATTTGGCAGTAGCAATGGAGGATGTGATTAACATTGAACGTGTGAAGAATTCCATCAGCAATAAGCTGAAGCTGGCCACTGGAACAGATGCGGAGCTGCTGCAGCAACAGCTGGACGCAGCGGACAAGGCATATACCCTGGCCAAGGACAAATGCCAGAAGCTGTTCGAAAGCAGTATCTCCAAGGTGCAGGGCTTTCTGGATGATGCCAATGTGGCAATCACAAACTGCGGTACCAGAAGCAGTAAGGTGGAGCTGATCAAGAATCGTATGCAGAACCAGAAGACTACCATTGAGACCTTAAAGAGTGAGAACGAAGATGTAGATATTACAGAAGCGGCGATTCAGTTAAACAGTGCGGAGCTGACCTATCAGGCAGCCCTGATGGCTACCGGTAAAGTTATGCAGAACACCCTTCTGAATTTCATTTAAGTGTAAAGGAGAGGAAAGAGATGAGGATTGAAACAAAGATATTCGGAACAGTAGAAATCACGGACGACAAGATTATTACCTTTGAGAATGGCATTATCGGCTTCCCGGAGCTGAAGCATTTTACATTACTCCACGATGACGAGGCGGGAACTGATGCAGGTATCCGTTTCCTTCAGTCCATGGAAGAGCCCGGCTTCGCCATGCCGGTCATGGATCCTCTTATTGTAAAGCAGGATTATGATCCGGTGGTAGAGGATGAACTGTTAGCCGGAATCGGTGAATTAAATGAGAACAACTTACTGGTTATGGTTACTGTGACCGTGCCCTCCGATCTGACCAAAATGAGTGTTAATCTCCAGGGCCCCATCATTATCAATGTGGAAAAGCGGTTGGCGGTTCAGTTGATTGTAGAGAATAAGGACTATCCCGTAAAATACCCCATTTATGATATTCTGAAGTCCGGAAAGGATGGTGAGTAATATGCTGGCATTATCCCGTAAGAAAAATGAGGCAATTGTGATTAATAACAACATCGAAATTACCATCCTGGAAATCAAGGGAGAACAGGTGAAGATCGGCATATCCGCACCCAAGGAGGTGCCGGTATACCGGAAGGAAGTTTATGTACAGATTCAGGAGGCAAATAAGGAGGCGGTCAATGCAGACGGCCTTGCAGCCCTGAAGAATCTCCTGGGCTAATTGGATATTGCGAGGAAGAACTGCAGGGAGGCAAAAATGTTTTGCTTCCCTGTTAAGTTTTTATAAGAAACAGCCGATAAGAGAGAGTAGTAGAGGGTGTATGCCCGGAGAAAAGGAACAGAAAATGTAGATATGATAACGTCAGTGTAATACACAGGGAGGTGTAATTATGACAATCGAACCAATTTCAACCGTAATGAGTGCTCAGGCACAGACCATAGCTCCCAAGGTGAGCCCGGTGACTGCTGCAGACAAAGTTAGTGCAGAAGGGATTACTCCTGCGCAGGCCTCTGAGATGGTGGATCAGACCACTAAGGCAGTGGAGGAATCCCAGAGCAAGGGTGAGAATCACTCCGGAACCTATCAGGAACAGGACCCGGACAAGATAAAAAAGGCCGTAGAGCAACTCAATAAAAAGATGGCCAATTCCGAGGCGGTATACGGAATCCATGAGGCAACCAACCGGGTGACCATTAAGATTATTGATAAGGATACCAAGGAGGTCATCAAGGAGCTTCCTCCGGAGAAAACGCTAAATATGATTGCGAAAGTATGGGAGATGGCCGGTATCCTGGTAGATGAAAGAAGATAGAGAAGGAGAAGGATACGGGGAAACGGATGTCCCCGGGAACGAGTAAGGAGGCGTAGGATTATGGCAATGAGATTATCGGGACTCATGTCCGGTATGGATACAGAGAGTATGATTTCCCAGCTGGTGGAGGCAAAGAGCTCCAAATTAAACAAAACCAAGAAAACACAGATCAAAGCAAACTGGAAGCAGGATGCCTGGAAGGATCTGAATACGAAGCTGAAGAACCTTCAGTCGAAGTATATCAGCAACATGCGCTTTTCTTCTTCCTACAGCAAG
>CALYSH010000146.1 GCA_945485625.1 uncultured Lachnospiraceae bacterium
TTGGTGAATCAGTTTCTTTCTATAATCTATTGTAATTCAAATGGAACTGATATACTATGTATATATAATACCTATTACATGTCCAAAAACGACTAATGGGAGGACGGGATGGAACGGAATACACCGTATTTTGCAGTGAACGAGCCATATGAGTTGGTGTATAGGGACAATGTGGTCACCAATACCGTCAGCGCACATACCCATAATGTGGCAGAAATCTATTTGACCATGACGGATTTACCGGATGTGTTATTGAATGATATGGTATTTCAAGTGCCAAGGGGGACGTTGATCATCATACCGCCTTTCTGTGTGCATCAGCTGTTTCACTTGGAGAATCAGGAGTATAAGCGATATATACTCAATGTGGATGTGTGCTGGGTGGAATCCGTTCTCCTGGAAAATGCCATGGACATTGAGTACATGAAAAACGCAGACAGTCCCGGAGTGATACCTCTGGCTCCAAATCAGCTGTTGGAGTTGATGATTCGGTTGAATCAATTTCTTCCTATACAGGGGGAACATGACATGAAGACGATTGCCGCTTTCTTCGAACTGTTATCCTATTTGACCGAATTGGTACAGGAGGTTGGACAGAAGAATGTAGAACCGGCTCTGGTAGTGGGAAGCCAAAAGAAGGTAAATGAAGTGATTGCCTATATTCAGGAGAATATTATGGAAGGAGTCACGGTGGAGGAGATTGCAAATCACTTCTATTTAAATAAGGATTATGTTTCCAGACTGTTTGCAAAGCATGTGCATACCACCATCGGACGTTATGTGGCAATTCAGAGAATTACCATTGCCCAAAGGTTACTTCGATCTGGGAAAACCGTGCAGGAGGTGCAGGAGATGATGAAGTATTCCAGCTATGCACATTTTTTTAAGACCTTTCGAAAGCTGACGGGGATTTCGCCCAGTCAGTATCGGAACCAATACATGATAAATTCAAAGGAATAAGAGAGGAATAAGGAAAGAGAGGAAGGAATATGAAGGTAAAGAAGTTAAGCGGCAGTGAGAGATATGATGCGTATTTGATTTCTGCATACTGCTTTCACAGCCGGGAGGAAAATGTGGAGCAGCGAAGAGAGGAGATTGAGAAATCAACGGATGAGGATTGGGGCGCACTCACGGAGGATGGGACTCTGGCGGCCCGGATTATCAACAATCATTATGAATTCTTTGTGGACGGACAGCCGGTAAAGGCGGGCGGAATCGGTGCGGTTTCCACCCTGCCGGAGTACCGCAACGAGGGAGCAATTCATGAAATTTTCAAGGAGCTGCTTCCCTGTTGCTATAAAAACGGAGAGGTAATCTCCGCCCTGTATCCCTTTAATCATAAGTTTTATCGGAAACAGGGCTATGAGGTGGTAACGTACCAGAATAATTATGAATTCAGTCCGGAAACTCTGAGTGAATACCGGTTTGACGGGAGAGTGAGACGGTGGAATCCCGGAGAGACAGTTGCCCCCTTTGTCACTGTATACAATACCTTTGCCAAGGATTATAACTTTGCCATGCCCCGGGATGAGAAAAGCATGCTGGAGCATATGAAGGTGAATCAGTTATATCAGGATCGAAAGTTCAGCTATCTCTTTGAGAAGAACGGGGAGAATATTGCATACCTGACCTTTACAGATATCCGTCATGACCCCGCAGCAGTACTGCATGTGGAGGAAAGTGCCTGGGTGAATCGGGAGGGCTTTTACGCTATCCTCGCGTTCTTAGGCCGTTTTTCTGCAGATTACGGTATGATTCAGTTGCCGCTTCCTGCTGGGATTGATCTGCTTCGAATCATCAGAAGCCCCAGGGCGTATGAGATTCATAAGACCTGTCGCCAGGATTTTATGGTGCGTGTAATCAATGCAAAGAGACTGCTTGAGGTAATCAGGAAACCGGCGGATTGTGATTTTACGGTTCAAATCACGGATGATAGGATTGGGGAAAACAACGGAACCTGGAGAGTGACTGCAGATGCCGCGGAAAGGATTCAGGCAGAGAAGGCGGATTTGGTAGTCGATGTGAGAGCCCTTGGACAGATGACCATGGGATGTATCAACCTGGATGAAGCTATGCTCCGGCCGGATGTGACAGTTAATCAGAAGGAAGAGATGCTTCGAAGGGTATTTCATGAAAAGAAGATTTTTGTGGGAGAGCATTTCTAGAAATCATATCCGGGAATCATATCGGTTTCCTTTCCGGAACGTGGCAGGCTGCTTAGAGATCTTTTACCGTGATTTTACATGACCGGGATAGCGAATTTTACATTTCGTTTATAAAATGTTCCTTGTAAGAAAACAGGGAACATTTTTTTGTGCAGAATCTCGCAGACGAGATTCTGTATCCCGGAAAAGAGGAGAATATGAAGAAGAAATTGTTGAAACTAAGTGGTATGGTATTGGCTTCCGTATTGATGGTAACCACCATTGCAGGATGCGGAGCAAAGGATGAGCAGAAGTTGTCCGGAAAGATTACTTTGGCCGGTTCCACCTCCATGCAGAAGGTTTGCGAGGCGTTGATGGAAGGCTTTATGGAGAAATATGAGGATATCACCGTTACCACGGAGTACACCGGTTCCGGTGCGGGATTGGAGTCACTTGCAAACGGTAGTGTAAACATTGGAAATGCATCCAGACATGTGAAGGATGCCGAAAAAGAAAAGGGACTGGTGGAGAATGTGGTTGCCCTGGATGGTATCGCAGTAATCAGTCATAAGGACAATGCAGTAAAGGATCTGACGAAGGAAGAGCTGACCGGTATTTATCGGGGAGAAATCAAAAACTGGAGCGAGCTGGGCGGTCAGGATGAAGCGATTGTGGTAATCGGAAGAGAGAACGGATCCGGTACCAGGGATGCCTTTGAGGAGCTTCTCGGAGTAAAGGATGCCTGCAATTATGCACAGGAGCTGGATAGCACCGGAGCGGTAATGGCGAAGGTTGCCGCCACCCCCGGTGCAATCGGATATGTTTCATTGGATGTGGTAAATGACAGTGTACTGGCTCTGAAGCTGAATGGTGTGGATGCTACCGAACAGAATATTCTGGCAGGGGAATATGCTCTGCAGAGACCCTTTGTTATGGCTACCAAGGGTGAGATTTCCGAACAGAGTGACCTGGTTCAGGTATGGTTTGAGTATCTTGGCTCCGAGGAAGGAAAGACCATTATTCGTAACACCGGTTTGATACTTCCCAATTAAGGTGATGGTATGAAGAAAACAACGGAAAAAATCGCCGGATATATTTTCCTGATATTTGGATGTATTGCAATCGTTTCGGTGGGGGCAATTACAATTTATATGTTGGTGAAAGGAGTGCCTGCTTTGAAAGAAGTGGGCATTCCCGAACTGATTTTCGGAACGGTATGGGAACCCACGGCATCGAATCCCCGATATGGTATTTTTTATATTATTCTGTCTTCTGTGGTAGGAACCTTTGGGGCAGTGCTGCTGGGAGTACCCATTGGTATTCTTACCGCAGTGTTTCTTACGGATTTTACAAATGAAAGTAAAATCGGAAGAAGAATCAGCAGTGTTCTGTCCGCAGCGGTTGAGCTTTTGGCTGCGATTCCTTCGGTTATCTATGGGTTGATCGGTATGATGGTGTTAAATCCTCTGATGTATCGGCTGGAGAAGGCGATTTATGCAGGGAATACGGAGCATCAGTTTACCGGGGGCTCCAACCTCCTTTCTGCGATCATCGTACTTGCGATTATGATATTACCCACAGTAATCAATATCAGTACCTCCTCCATCAGGGCAGTGCCGAAAAGTGTACGTCTGGCTTCTCTGGCCTTGGGGGCAAGTAAGATTCAGACCATTTTCCGGGTGGTGCTGCCTGCTGCCAGATCCGGCCTCATGACCGGTGTGGTATTGGGCGTAGGCAGAGCGTTGGGAGAGGCGATGGCCATAAATATGGTGGCCGGAGGATCGGTGAACATACCGCTTCCATTTAATTCCGTAAAACTCTTAACGACTCAATTGGTCAGTGAGATGAGCTACTCCTCCGGACTGCACAGGCAGGTTCTGTTCACGGTTGGATTGGTATTGTATTTGTTTATTGTGGGTATAAACCTCCTCTTAACAAGAATGAAAAAGAAGGGGGAACTTGAACATGACTAAAAAGAAAGTTCGAATCAGCGATTGGATTCTTACAGGACTGATTGTTTTATGCGCCTCTTTGTCCATCCTTCTGTTATTGACCATTATAATGTTCGTCGTGAGAAAGGGAATCGGCAGTGTAAGCTGGAGCTTTTTAACCACAGTAACCAATGCCAGAAAGGGTACCGTGGGTATCGCCGGAAATATCGTGAATACCATTTTGATCATTGCACTTACCATGCTGTTTGTCATTCCCTTCGGTGTGGGTGCGGCAATCTATCTGAACGAATATGCAAAACCCGGAAAGCTGGTCACCGTAATCGAATTTGCAACAGAGGTGCTTTCCGGTATTCCTTCCATTATATTCGGTTTGTTCGGTATGATGTTTTTCGGAGAAACACTGGGACTTGGATACATCATATTAACCGGTGCTCTGACATTGATACTTATGGTGCTTCCGATCGTTATTCGAAACACCCAGGAAGCATTGAAAACCGTGCCGGATGGGTACCGCTCCGGTGCCATCGGCTTGGGCGCAGGAAAGTGGTATATGATCCGGACCATACTGATTCCCTCTGCCATGCCCGGTATCTTAACCGGAGTCATTCTGGCAATCGGGCGAATCGTGGGAGAGTCTGCGGCGCTTTTGTTTACTGCCGGTTCTGCAAAGCATCTGCCCAAAGGAATCCTGGGTATTTTTGACCGTATTTTTGAATCCGGAGGTACCCTTACCATT
>CALYSH010000147.1 GCA_945485625.1 uncultured Lachnospiraceae bacterium
ACAAAAGTCCTGGACCGTATCGTAAGCGAAAATAAGCTGGGGAATCTCCTGGGTGCCAGAGCCTTTGTTACCTGGCGGCGGGACAAAGACTACTATTCCGATGACTGGCACGGGCGGCTGGATACAGAGGGAGGCGGCGTCCTCATCAATCAATCCATTCACACCCTGGATTTACTGCTACGATACCTAGGGCATCCCACAAACATTGAAGCATCCATGAGCAATCACCATCTGAAGGGAAGCATTGAAGTGGAGGATACCCTGGAAGCCTGGATGGAATTTGAAGGCGGCAGGCGCGCCTGCTTTTACGCTTCCACCGGTTATGCAACAGATGCCCCGGTTATTCTGGATTTATCCTTTGAAAAGGGCCATGCATCCATGATGGGACAGACCATTACCGTGATAGAACCAGGGAAAGAACCCAGAGTCATTTCATGTGACACTGCTCCCGGGAAAGGGAAGGCATACTGGGGCAACGGACACCTGACCTGCATACAGGACTTCTATTCCCACCTGGAACAGGATACCCCCTTCCAAAACGACATAACGGGAATACAGAATACAATGGAAACTACCTTGCGCATCTACGAAGAGGCAAGAAAACAATCATAAGAAAGGAACGAATCTATGGAACAGGTCAGATTAGGAATTATCGGTATCGGAGGCATGGGAAGCAACCATGCCAGATGTATAGCGGAAGGTAAGGTGCCCAAGCTGGTACTTACCGCTGTAGCAGATGTACGCAAGGAACGTCTGGACTGGGCAAAGGAGAATCTGCCCAAGGATGTCGCATGTTTTTCGGACGGCGAGGAATTAATCACCTCCGGCACCTGTGATGCCGTACTCATCGCCACACCCCACTACTTCCATCCGAAATACTCCATCTTTGCACTGGAGCACGGTCTCCATGTATTGAGTGAGAAACCTGCCGGTGTATATACCAAACAGGTGCGGGAATTAAACGAAGTAGCTGCAAAGAGTGACAAGACCTTCGCCATTATGTTCAACCAGCGTACCAATTGTGTCTACCGTAAGCTTCACGATATGATTGAAAGCGGAGAGCTGGGTGCCATGAAGCGTGTGAACTGGATTATCACCGACTGGTATCGTACCCAGAGCTACTATGATGCGGCAGACTGGAAAGCAACCTGGGATGGTGAAGGCGGCGGTGTTCTTTTAAATCAGTGTCCTCATCAATTAGACCTTTTGCAATGGCTCTGCGGTCTTCCGGTGAAGGTACGTGCCTTCTGTCACGAAGCAAAATGGCACAATATCGAGGTGGAGGATGATGTCACCGCCTATATGGAATTTGAAAACGGTGCAACCGGCGTCTTTGTGACCACCACAGGAGATGCCCCCGGCACCAATCGTCTGGAACTCACTTTTGAATTCGGGAAAATCATCTGTGAACACGACAAACTGACCTTCTATCGTCTGGCAGAGAACGAGCGCATTCATTGCATGACCGAGAAGGAAGGCTTTAAAAAACCTGATATGGAAGTGATTGAGGTGGAAACCGATGGACAAAATGAACAGCACATCGGTGTAATGAAGGCCTTCACCAACCATATCCTAACCGGTGCTCCCCTGGTTGCTTCCGGCGAAGAAGGTATCCGTGCACTGACCCTCTCCAACGCCATGCATCTTTCCAGCTGGTTAAACGAAACGGTTACCATTCCCTTTGACGAAGACCTCTTTCTGGAGAAACTGACAGAGAAAAGAAAAACCTCCAGGAAAAAAGAAAGCACCGGAGTGGTATTTGACACCACCGGCACCTATTAATTCATACAGCTTGTGCTAATGTACATTGGAAGCATCCATACAATCTCTCAGAAAAGGAGCAAATACATGAATATCAAAATTACCGGTTTTGCAGACGAAATCGCACCCGATTTAATCACACAGGTCGCATCCGTAAAATCCCTTGGCATCTCTCACATCGAAATGCGGGGGGTGGATGGTGACAACTTAATCTATCATACTACCCCGAAGGTATTGGAAATCAAAAACTATCTGAAGGAGAATGGTATCTCCCTTTCTGCCCTGGGCTCTCCCCTGGGAAAGATAGGAATCACCGATGACTTCGCACCTCACATGGAGGAGTTCAAGCGCGCGGTGGAAATTGCCAATATGATGGAGACTCCCTACATCCGTATGTTCAGCTTCTATCTTCCAAAGGGAAGCAATCCCGCCGACTATGAGTCGCAGGTTTTGGACCGTCTTTCCCAATTCATTCGCTATGCTGAGAATAACCATGTGATTTTGCTGCACGAAAACGAAAAGGGAATTTACGGAGAAAAGGCAAAGGAATGTAAGAAGCTGATGGAGCATTTCTATGGGGATCATTTCAAATGCATCTTCGACTTTGCAAACTTTATCCAGGCAGAGGAAAACACTTGGAATGCTTATGAACTTCTGAAGCCCTACATCGCCTATATCCATGTGAAGGACGCCCTGTTGAAAGATGGCAGTGTGGTTCCGGCAGGCTACGGTGACGGTCAGGTGGCAAGGATCCTGGGAGATTTGATTCAGAACGGTTACAGCGGATACCTTTCCTTAGAGCCCCATTTATTCGAATTTAAAGGCCTCGCCAGTCTGGAAAATACGGAACATAAAACCGTCATCCAAACAGACAAGGCCCTCACCGGCTTCGAAGCATTTTCCCTGGCTCATGAAGCATTGCAGAAAATCCTGCAATCCTTCTAATCAGAGCATCATTCGATAGATTGCTTCTACATCCTGCTGTTGCAGGGGAACAAAGCCACCTACGGCACCTCCCTCGTTCCCTTTCCCGTAACAGCAGGTGTATGCAAGCTTTTCAATATCCTCTTCTCTTGCTCCCAACTCTTCAAAATTCTTCGGCATACCAATGGATATCAGGAAGCTTCTTAAGGCTTCAATCCCTTCTTTTGCAGTGCGCTCGGGATGAGCAAAATCCATCTGACAGCCCCATACCCTTACCGCAATCTGAGCAAAACGCATTACATCATGCTTCATATTATAAAGAAAAACGGCAGGCATTGTAACCGCAAGCCCGGCACCATGTGCGCAATCGTACTGGGCGGACAGCTCATGTTCAATCTGATGGCTGGTCCAATCCTGAGAACGACCTACGCCTACAATATTATTATGTGCTACCATTCCAGCCCACATAATATTGGCTCTTGCCTCATAATCCTGCAGGTTTTCCATTACTTTTGGTGCCTCAGTCTTCATGGTAAGGAGGAGGGACTCAATCAAACGATCCGTCACCTCCACATCCTTGGAATTCGTCAAATAACGCTCATAGAGATGTGCCACAATATCGGTAATACCGCAGGCTGTCTGATATGCAGGCAAGGTCTCAGTCAGTTCCGGATTCAATACAGAGAACCTGGGACGAATGGCATCTCCGCTTGCTCCACGCTTAATCATTCCGTCCTCATTGGTAATCACAGAATCCGGTGATCCTTCAGATCCGGCCGCTGCGATGGTCAGTACGGTCCCCACCGGCAACGCTTCTTCAATATACTTTCCTTGATAGAAATCCCAGAAATCACCGTCGTATACCGCACCCGCTGCAATCGCCTTGGCAGAATCAATGGTACTTCCGCCACCAACTGCCAGAATGAAATCAATCTTTTCTTCTCTGCACAACCGAATACCTTCATATACCAATCCACTCCTGGGATTGGGCATTACTCCACCCAGCTCACAGAAAAAAATTCCGGATTCTCGAAGAGAATTCTTTACACGATCCAAAAGTCCGGAACGAACCACAGAACCTCCTCCGAAATGTACCAATACCCTGCTTCCTCCAAAGCGCTTTACCAGTTCTCCGCAATCCTTTTCCCTGCCCTTCCCAAAAGCAAAGAAGGTGGGTGAATAAAAGTTAAAATTCTCCATGTTTTTCCCCCTGCTAAAATTAATCTTTACATATGATTTTACTGATATATATCCTGTAAAGCTACTCGGTTTTTGATATCCTGTCATCATTTTCTGTCTAATTCAGGGATTACTTCAGCGAAATCTGCGAAACATACTTTTCCAGATCAATCGTTTCCTTTATTTGCTCCATAAACCCTTCGTCCGGCATCACCACATAATTTGCAGTGACCGTCACCGCTCCGTCCCCGGAATTCACATAGGAAAGAAAGATTGCCTTCTGCTCCCGACAGGGTAATACCAGGACCTGATTTTCAATGGTACCCTTCGGCACATAGGTTCTGGAATAACCAATACTCCCGGTCTGCCGGTTCCAAATCCTTCCATTCCTCCAAAACCATTGTGATCTCCGAAGGGCTTGGCATGACCACACTCACGTACTTTTCGTCATTGACCAGGGTATGCAGTGCCGAAACCATATCCTCCACCGTACCGGCAAGCCACTGTGTTTCAGACCACTCTGCCTCCGGCAATTGGGCTTCCTCTTTTGATTCCGTTGTAGAGGTATTCGGTGATTCCTGAGGAATCTCCCTCCCCCCACAGCCTGCCATCAGACACATCATCAACATCAGGCAGATACAACGGCTCCAATTCTTTTTCATGTTCTCTTCCTCCTATTCACAAACACTTCTCCGGTTCTCTATTCTGTATTTTTCTTCTCATTCCCTTTCCGTAAATGAAACCGTTACCGCTCCGCTCAGATTTTCCCAGCTCATTCCCGAAAAGCTGTTCTTTTCTGCTTTATAGAACTGTAGCTGATAGGCATCCGGCTGATTTTCACCTCCTACATCAAAGGTGCAGGTTCCGGCTCCTATATCTCTGGCATTAACATCCTTCAAAAACCAGGGACTGATCTGTAATACGGAGGAAGACCAGGTGAGCGTAAT
>CALYSH010000148.1 GCA_945485625.1 uncultured Lachnospiraceae bacterium
CATTTCCGTAGCGGTGCTGTTCAGATGATTCTCAATGCACACCAATATAAAATCATGGGCATGGGCCACCCTATACCAGCCGGAGGTCAATGCCATATAAAAAATAGAATCCCCTCCTCCATGAAAACACAGCATCAAGGGCAGCTTCTTTCCGCTGGTTAATGCACTCTGATTGCAGAACATCATATAGCCCACTTCATGCGTGTGGGTGTCCTTATCATCTCCCATATTGTCCGGGGAAGTAGTAAGAATTGCGGATTCCGGTCGAACCACCATACCCAACTTTTCGAAGTCAGGTTCTTCTATCAGCTTTCCTGCCATTCTGCGGAAATTCCCCACAAAATCCCGGAAGTCCTTTTCATGATCTGCCGTCTCCCGCTGTTCAAAATGATCCAATGCTTCCGAGAATAAACGATTCACCTCTTCGCTATTCCCCACGGAAAGGACCACAATATCCCTGCGGGCGGGAATGACCGCCTCACTGAGCTGCTCCAGCACACATGCCACCGGCGTGATCTCTCCGGGCCCCCAGATACTCTGACCCTCCAGAGTCTGCAGGCAATTCCTTGCGATATAGTCCGCCGCTTTCCCCCTACCGTACAAAACGGCTCTGGATACGGTGCCCCGGATAAAATATTCTCCCCACTTTTTTTCAAAGCGGTCCCACATCAATGCAAATCCATCCTCGTAGTACTGGCTGATTCTGGACTGCTCCATGATATCCGCATAAATACTGGTCGGTGCTTCATCCCAGCCCACCCCTTCTTTGGGCGAAACCACTGCAACCCCACAGGCATAGGAGGCTGCGATTGCCGCAAATCCCTGTTCCTTCGCGAATATTTCCACCGACTCCACATTCTTCAGGCCCTCCTGAAAAACCAATAGGAACGGTGCACGGAACCCATAATTGATTATCTTATAGGGAAGTTCGCTCTTAGGAATATACATTTTCATATCAAACGTATCAAAAGACAACTCCCAACCAATTCCTCCATCTTCAAGCGCTACCACATCCGGTTTCTTCTTCATACCTTCTCCTTTCTCCGGCTCTACAGGAACAATCCTGCAATCAATCGAACCCCAAATGCGCATACCCAGGCAATGACGCATTGTCCCACTACAACCAGGCAGGCCCATTTCGTCCCCAGCTCCCTTTTCACAGATGCCACTGCCGCAACACAGGGCGTATATAAAAGGCAGAAAGTCAAAAGAGCCAATGCAGCCACCGGACTTAAAACAGTCAACAGCTCTGTCCCCGCGCCAAACAATACCTGAATGGTGGAAACCACACTCTCCTTTGCCATAAATCCGGTAATCAATGCGGTGGATATTCTCCAGTCCCCAAAGCCAAGGGGTTCAAATAATGGACTGATCCACCCTGCAAGCAGTGCCAGAATGGATTCCCCGGAATCCTTCACCAGACCGAAGTGAATATTAAAGCTCTGTAAAAACCATATGATAATGGATGCAATAAATATAACAGTAAAGGCTCTCTGCAAAAAATCCTTTGCCTTTTCCCACAACAGATGACTGACGTTCTTAAGACCCGGCAAACGATAATTTGGCAGTTCCATTACAAAGGGTACCGCTTCCCCTTTAAAGAAAAAGGTCTTGATGATAAGCGCCACCAGAATCCCCACCAGAATACCGGTCATGTATAAGCCAATCATCACAAGTGCCGCATACTTCGGGAAGAACATAGCAGAGAAGAAGGCATAAATGGGAAGCTTGGCCGAGCAGCTCATAAAGGGTGTCAGCAAAATGGTCATCTTCCGGTCTCTGGCGGAAGGAAGTGTCCTGCTGGCCATGACACCCGGCACGGTACATCCGAAGCCGATTAACATGGGCACAATACTTCTTCCGGATAAACCGATTTTCCGGAGCAGCTTATCCATCACAAATGCCACCCGAGCCATGTATCCTGTATCCTCCAACAGCGACAGGAAAAAGAACAAAATAACGATAATAGGCAAGAAGCTGAGTACACTCCCCACACCGTTAAAGATACCGTCAATTATCAAAGAGCGAACGGCTTCGTTATTCACATTTTGAACCAGCCAGCCATCCACCAGTCCCGTAATCATTTCAATCAGGGATTCCAAAAGCCCCTGAAGTCTTGCCCCCAGTACATGGAAGGTCAAAAAGAAAACCAGTCCCATAATACACAGGAAGGCCGGAATGGCAGTATACTTCCCGGTCAAAAAGGCATCCAGCTTCCGGCTTCGAATATGTTCCCTGCTTTCCTTCGGCTTCACCACCGTCTGTCGAACCAGCCGGTGAATGAACCGGAAACGCATATCTGCGATGGCCGCTGCCCGGTCCAAGCCGCGTTCCTCCTCCATCTGCAGGATAATATGTTCCAGCATCTCCTTCTCATTTGAGGAGAGCTTCAAAGCATCCAGAATCGGCTGGTCGCCCTCCACCAATTTGGTGGCGGCAAAACGAACCGGTATCCCTGCCTCCCTGGCATGGTCCTCTATCAGATGCATGATTCCATGGAGACATCGGTGCACCGCACCACCCTGATCGCTTTCGGAGCAGAAATCCATCCGCAGGGGCTTCTCCTGATATTTCGCCACATGCACGGCATGGCGGATCAGCTCATCCACCCCCTCATTCTTACTGGCTGAAATAGGCACTACCGGAATCCCCAACGCCCGCTCCATTTCATTGATACGGATAGAGCCGCCGTTCCCCCGCATCTCATCCATCATGTTAATGGCAAGCACCATGGGAATATCCAGTTCCATCAGCTGCATGGTCAGATACAGGTTTCTCTCAATATTGGTTGCATCTACAATATTGATAATGCCTGCAGGTTTCTCCTCCAGAATAAACCGTCTGGTTACAATCTCCTCACTGGTATAAGGGGACATGGAGTAAATTCCGGGAAGGTCTGTAATCTCCGACTTTTCATACCCTCTGATAGTGCCGCTCTTCCGGTCCACTGTCACGCCGGGGAAGTTCCCTACATGCTGATTGGAACCGGTGAGCTGATTGAACAATGTGGTCTTCCCACAGTTCTGAGTTCCTGCCAGTGCAAAGGTGATCATCTGATTATCCGGAAGAGGATTCTCGGTCTCCCTGCAATGATAAATTCCTTCCTCACCAAAGCCGGGATGGTCCACCTTCTTTCGGAATGAAACGGTACCTTCCTCCCGCACTTCTTTTTTCTCGATTCGCTCCACCTCTATCCGGGCTGCATCATCCAACCGAAGGGTAAGCTCATATCCACTCACCAATAATTCCATGGGATCCCCCATAGGAGCATATTTTACAAGAGTAATCTCCGCACCGGGTATTACGCCCATATCCAGGAAATGCAGGCGAAGGGCACCCTCGCCTCCAACCACTGTTACTCTGGCCGTTTCCCCCGGTTTCAAATCCCGTAACGTCATCTTTCTACCTCGTATTTCCATCAATTCGTTCCACTCAATATTCTACAATATCACTCGTCAATGTCAATATCCGCTTTCATCCTTTTCCGGTCCTTGCACTTTCCCGGTCAAGCCGATATAATTAAATCTCATAGAATAAAAACATCACTTATTTCATAGGAAAGGACAAGTCCATGAACTATAAAATGACCATATCCTACGACGGTTCCCGCTACTTCGGATGGGAGCATCAGCCAAATACCGATTTGACCATTCAGGGGAAAATAGAAACCGTTTTGTGCGAAATGCTTGGCCACCCGGCAGAGGTCATCGGTGCCGGCCGTACCGATGCCGGAGTACACGCTGAGGCCATGGTGGCAAATGTGCATATGGAAACCGACATGACCCCGGAGGAGATAAAGAAATATATGAATCGATATCTTCCGGATGACATCTGCATTACCGATTTCCGCACTGCCGCCGACGGCTTCCACAGTCGCTACAAGGCTGTGGGGAAAACCTACCGCTATACCTGTTACATCGGTTCCGAAAAACCGGTCTTCAACGGAAAATATGTCTACGTTCTGGAGAGTATTCCAAACATAGAAAAAATGCGTCAGGCTGCTGAATACCTGATAGGCGAGCATGACTTCGCCAGCTTCTGCGGCAATCCCCGCATGAAAAAATCCACCGTGCGTCTGGTGGACTCCATTGATATCCGGCAAAAGGGAGACCTGCTTATTTTGACCTTTCACGGAACAGGCTTCCTGCAATACATGGTACGGATTCTCACCGGCACACTTTTGGAAGTTGGCTTTGGAAAGCGTACCCCCGAAAGCATGGAAGCCTTGATATTGGCAAAGGACAGAAAACTGGCCGGCGCAACAGCACCGGCCAAGGGATTATGCCTTATGAAGGTGGATTATTAACCACTTATACCAAAGTATATTCCATCATTTCATAGACCAGCTTACTTCCCTCGGAAATCTCTGCGGGAAGTAATGCTCTGGCTACACATTTCTCATCCCCCTCGGGCTCCTCTGTTTTCACAAGATATGCGTAATCTCCGTCAATTCTTTTTACCACGTAATTCACTGCTTCAAACATCATTTTCCCTCCCCGGGTATCCCGGACAATTCTTTGAATATGAATATTATACGCGTCTCTCCATTGTTTTGGCAAGAGTTGTCTCACAAGCAAAAAACGCTTTCCATTTCACTCTCCATGTTTTATAATGATACCAGGGTTCCAAGCTCTTATACACGCATGAGCTTGCTCATATGCGTGTATAAGAATTTGGAACCCGCCAAAATATGAGCATAAAAGTGGGACGACAGTCCCACGATATGCGAATATTTTGTAGGATTGCGAGAGCACGAAGTGCGAAGC
>CALYSH010000149.1 GCA_945485625.1 uncultured Lachnospiraceae bacterium
TTAAAATCATAATATCATCTGCAATCAGCACTTTAATTTTTGCCATTTTTCAATTCTCCTTCACAGCGTTTTGCTACGCCGCATTCCTCCGTCTTACATAGGAAGCAATCATCCTGCGTCAATGTATCAGAAGCTTACTTTTCCGCGGGCTAGCGGGAAACCGGTAATTGAAAGCGGGTTAGGAAGCCTTCCCCGGGTGAGGTGGAGAAGCGTACGCTTCCTCCGGCCTGTTCAATTCGTTCCCGGATGCCGCGAATGCCGTTGTTGGCGTTTATGCTTTCACATCCCACACCGTTGTCTGCAATGAGTACCTCTACATTGGAAGCCTGGAAACGGATGACGATATCCAGCTTGGTGGCCCCGGCATATTTCAGGGTATTGGTGATGGATTCCCGGACGGTGTCGTATATGGGCTTGGACAGATGGGAGTATCGTTCACTGTCTTCTCCCTTTACCGTGACCTCCACAGGAATTTCACGGACCTGACCTGCCAGCTGCATGACGCCCTGGGTTACCAGCTCATAACGTGCCTCCTGGCGAAGCTGGTTAATGGATTCCCGAAGCTCCCGGATGCCCTGTCCGGTAAGGGTTCTTGCCTCTGTAAGATATCCGTTGATCTCCTCTGTATTTCCCTTGGAGGAAGCAATCTCCGCCAGCTTCAGATAGGACTGAATCATAGTCAGGGTGTGCCCGGCGGTATCATGCACCTGCTGGGCGATCCGGTTTCGCTCCTTTTCCAGCAAAAGCTTTTCCGTGGTGATATCCAGCTCTCTTTTTAGATCGATAAACTGATACTTGTTGGTGGCCAGTGTGACCAGAACCACCGACAGGGCAAAGCCCAGAGGCGTAATATCAAAGGAGGGATTGATAAAGCCGGACAGGTAGATGGCATTTAATAAGACCGGTATCAGTACGGAAGCAATGACCAGGGGCCTGGCCACCGGTTTCTCCCGTCCCATGCTGCGGTACAGGATAAAGGAGCCTGCCAGAACCATCAGGTAGGTGCAGCATACGTTGGAATAGAAAAACATCCCATGTTCAATCCGTTCAGAGGTAAAGCTGATGTAGTACAGGTGATGCAAACCGTTGGTTAAAACCATTACGTAATGAAAGAGCGACAGCAGAAGGGGAACCGGCCTAAAAAGCTTTGGGAGCTGTTTGCCGGAATATTGCAGGCAGAAATAGAACCAGCTGGAGCTGATAAAGCAGATACCAATGTTTCCGATCAGATAGGAAGCGGTCAGCTGAGCCGGTGTGGCGGCTATGATCTGAAGAATCTGTGAGGTGCACCATAATACCACCATTCCCTGACATACCAGATAGGTACGGCTGCTTTTGCTCTTCTCCGCCCGAAGGAGCAGTGTTGCCATACAAAACAGCACTGCCCCGATTACGATGATATAAATCAATACCAATAAAAATTCCATAATGTCTTACTCAGCCTTTTCCCGCTTGATTGCGTAGACCACCAGACCAACACCCGCTACGAACAGGTATACCCACCACGCAATGTTCATCCATACGGCTCTGGATAAGTAGAGCACGATCAGAATCAGGGTGGCAGCAGATGCAATGGCATAGTTCTTACGATTCATTATTGTAGAAATAATCAGAATGATCAAGGCTACAATTCCCAAAAACAATACATTGGGCAAGCTCTCCAGTTCCATGTTGCGGAGCAATAGGATTCCAAGTATGGCGCAGCAAACCAGGAACCGGGGAAGCCGGAATACTTCCTTTTTATGATACCAGATTACCGGTAAAAGAACAATGGACAGCGCAATGATTGTGCAGGAATATTCGACTGTAAAGTTTGCCAGGACGATAGAGCGGTCGGCGTTGTAAAAAATCATATCGTGGACCGGGTTTGCCAGCAGTGCAAAGGTACAGACTGCCAGGGAACAGGTTCTCCATACCGCCTGCAGGTTCACATAATCTCTGCAAAGGATTGCTGCCTGGAGGAACAGAAGGGCGAACCAGAAGGCATAACTGTAATCACTGCTGTAGGTTTGAAACTCCATGGCAAGAAAGGCATTTAAGCCCATGTAAAGCCATACAAAGGCAAAGCGGTATACCATTTTGTCTTCCCAGTCATTCCGGCGGAGACGATGCCAGAGAACCAATGCGATAGCCATGGTCACGGTATAGGGCATGTAATAATCGGAACCGGGTGAAAGGGTATAGTAGAAGAGCTGCAAAAATGCATAGAAGGTGACAAACCCTCCGTTGATATATACCAGTTCCTTACGGTTTAATACAATCATCCACAAAAGATTGCATACAAAGGTACCAAAGAAAATCAGCTCATCACAATTCACCAGTTTTATGCCCCAGAGGACGGTATATGTGTACCCGCAGACACAGAGACTGAGATAACACAGGGAGATGCTTTGTAGAATACGCATGGCCGGACCGGGGATTTCACGGTACAGGAAGGTGATGGAGGCTACCAGGAAAAGAGCGGGCAGCACGGTGAAGAAAAAGCCTTCCTCGAAAAGCAGCGCTATAATGCTTAGGGGGATGCATAAGAAGGCATGCATTCCATAAGCAAGAATGGCTACGGTCTGAATGGCAGCTTCTCCGGGAAGATTGCGGCGGCAGTAGCAGAGGAATGCGGACATCAGCATTGCCATCAGGCTGGCGGAGAGCAGGAGCACGCTGGATTCCCGGGCGTCCACCGCATCGGTTAAGCAGAAAATGATTCCATCCAACAGCAATACCTCAAAGATACTGTCGGCAAGACTGTAATGGTCGAAAAAATGTAAAATGACCGGTACGGACATCACCGCAAAGGTGAAGGCCAGCCGGATTCCTATGTACAGGTCGAACATGCCGGTCAGGGAATAGGTGGTAAAGCCGGCGAAGCAGATACCCAGGTAATAAAAAGCCAGGGCTGTTTTGGATAAACCGTATTTTTCCCTTGCAATGTAAGAACCGCCGAAGAGTCCGCCGGTGACCACAGCCAGGCAAAGCTTTTTCAGCTCCTCCGGGATATATTGCCAGGTGGTGGATACGAAGATTCCTCCGGCTACGATAATGAATATGGCCCCCACTGACATTAATATGGTAGAAAATAGTTTTTTGTTTTGTTCCATGGTAGAACTCCTTTCCGGTATTCTGTCAAAGAATACCAACACACGAACAGTCTGTTTCTTTGTTTGCCCGTCAGCTTACCTTTATTATACGGATGGTATCGCCAGTGCGTCAGAGGCCATTTGTCACCTGTTTTTGAGCCGGAGTGACATTTGTCACATAAAATGCTTGACAGGAGATAGGAAAAAGGGTAGTATTGGTGTCTAGATGCAAATGAGTTGCATTTGCATTTCGGAGTTCTGATGATTTCTGCAGGGACAAGGCTTGCGGATTGTGAAATGAGAGGATTGATATGGAACAGATGATAGATATCTTAATGGATGCGGCATTGGACGTTTTGAAGCTCATCCCCTTTTTGTTTTTGACCTATTGGTGCATGGAATACCTGGAGCACAGAGCCAGTGACAAGATGAACCGGGTGGTACAGCGTGCCGGCAGACTTGGACCGGTAGCCGGTGGTCTGCTGGGGATTATCCCCCAGTGCGGCTTCTCAGCGGCAGCCTCCAATTTCTATGCGGGCCGGATTATTTCACTGGGTACTCTGATTGCGATTTACCTTTCCACCTCGGATGAAATGCTTCCCATTCTCCTGTCAGAGCAGGTCTCGCCGGTCCTGATTGGGAAGCTGGTTGGGTTTAAGGCACTGATGGGTATTGTTATGGGTCTCATCATTGATTTCCTTTACAAGGGAGATAGGGAACACGGGCATATACATGATATCTGCGAGCATGAGCATTGCGGCTGTGAAAAGAGTATTCTGCGTTCCGCTCTGAAGCATACGTTGCAGATTGCAGGATTTTTATTCCTCATCGGACTGGTATTGGGCGGAGTGCTGGAGTTGGCCGGGGAGGAAGCGATCGCCGGTCTGATTCTGGACCGTCCTTTCCTGGGACCGGTTCTGGCGGGTCTGGTTGGACTGATTCCCAATTGTGCCTCCTCTGTGGTTATTACAAAATTATACCTGGAACAGGCCCTGGGTATGGGTGCCATGCTGGCAGGACTTCTGACCAATGCCGGCGTGGGTGTACTGGTGCTGTTCCGTGTGAATGCCCATAAGAAAGAAAACTATGCTATTTTAGGTCTTTTGTACGGAATCGGTGTGGTAACCGGTATCATAGCAAGCTTGTTGGTCGGATAAAGTCCGCGCAAGTGTGAACAGGAGAAAAGAGATGGAAATCAATTATCCCAAGGGAATGAAATGGACAAAGCAGCGGAAGGCGCTGTATCAGATTTTATATGAAGCAACGGAGCCCCTGAGTGCCCTGCAGCTGTATGCACTGGTGCAGCAAAAGGAGCAGGAGAATTACGCCCTATCCACGATCTATCGTATCCTGGCCGCCTTTGAGGAGCAAAACCTGGTGAATAAAAACGCCTGGATGGGAGAAGATACCTATTGCTATGAATTAAACCGTGGAGGACATACTCATTACGCGGTTTGCCTGGACTGTCACAAGAGAATCCCATTGGAACACTGTCCCTTTGCACACCTTCATCTGGAGGAAGAGACAGAAGATTTTACCATCACCTCTCATAAAATTGAGCTCTACGGTTACTGCAAAGCATGCAAAGTACAACACACTTCCGACGGGAAAACCCCGTAAATACTGGGAGTTTTTGCAATTGAAATAATTTTTTAAAA
>CALYSH010000150.1 GCA_945485625.1 uncultured Lachnospiraceae bacterium
ATAGACCTAACCTTCCTCTCCATTAGCCGGCAAATGGATTCTTTTTCACTTTTTCTGACCTATAGACCTAATATCCTTCTCCGATCGTAAATCACGGAAGCATAACTGTTCACTCGTTCCGCCTTTCGATAATCTCACCCCCTCGAAGTCATAAAAAAACATTTATTCATAATCTTACTCGCAGAATCGCTGCCTTGCAGCCTTCCTTCCGGCACCCGGGTTACTTCACCACATAAATCTGTAAAAGCTTGCCCTTAAATGGTCAGCTCGTTACAGATTTGCATGGTTTCTGATAGATACAAATAAGTGAGAAAACCGCTGAGCCAGGGGGAAGGATCAACGGTTTTCTGTATTCATCGATGCCGGCTTCCCCGATTTCCGGGTATCCGCATCCATATTATTTCTTAATCAACAGGCTCTTACCGGTCATTTCTATCGGCTGCTCCTTGCCCATGATCTGAATCAGGGTAGGAACGATATCTGCCAGACATCCGCCCTCTCTTAAGGTGTATGCGGAATCATAGTTTACAAGAATGAAGGGCACCTGGTTGGTGGTATGCGCGGTGAAAGGAGCTCCGGTCTCAGGATCTACCATCATCTCGCAGTTACCATGGTCCGCGCAGATGAACAGTACACCATCCATTTCCTTGACTGCCTCTACGGCCTTTCCTACACACTCATCCACTGCCTCTACAGCCTTCACTGCCGCATCAATGACACCGGTATGCCCTACCATGTCAGGGTTTGCGAAGTTGATAATAATTACATCATACTTGCCGCTTCTGATGGCGCCGGTCAGCTTATCACATACCTCATATGCACTCATCTCGGGCTTTAAGTCATAGGTTGCAACCTTGGGAGAATTTACAAGAATGCGGTCCTCTCCCTCATTAGGCTGCTCCACACCACCGTTAAAGAAGAAGGTTACATGTGCATACTTCTCGGTCTCTGCAATACGTGCCTGGGTCATCTTATTTGCTGCAAGCCACTCACCGAAGGTATTGGTAACTGCAATCTTGTGGAATGCCACCTCCTTGTTAGGGATGGTAGGGTCATAATCGGAGAAGCATACGAAGCATACATCCTTTCTTGCTCCTCTGTCAAAGCCCTTAAATGCATCATCACAGAATGCTCTGGTAATCTCTCTTGCACGATCCGGGCGGAAGTTGAAGAATACCACGCTGTCCCCATCCTGTACCAGAGCTACCGGTTTTCCGTCTTCTACTGCAACGGTAGGCTTTACAAACTCATCGGTTTCATCCTTATCATAGGACTGCTGAATGCCGCAGATACCACAGGCAGCGGTAAGTCCCTCACCCTTGGTCATTGCATCATATGCAAGCTTTACTCTGTCCCAGTTATTATCTCTGTCCATAGCGTAGTAACGGCCCATTACACTGGCAATCTTACCCACGCCGATTTCCTCCATCTTAGAAACAAGCTCCTCTGCATAGCCCTTTCCGCTGGCAGGAGGGGTGTCACGTCCGTCTAAGAAGCAGTGAACATATACCTTCTCCAGTCCTGCTCTCTTCGCAAGCTCAAGGAGTCCGTACAGATGGGTGTTATGGCTGTGTACACCACCATCGGACAATAAGCCCATGAAATGCAGTGCACTGTTGTTCTTCTTGCAATTCTCCACTGCCTTTAACAAAGCAGGATTCTCAAAGAAGGTGCCGTCCTGAATCTCTTTGGTGATTCTGGTCAGCTCCTGATATACAATACGGCCTGCGCCCATGTTCAGATGACCAACCTCAGAGTTACCCATCTGCCCCTCGGGAAGTCCTACTGCCATACCGCTGGCATTTCCTCTTACGAAGGGATACTCCTTCATCAGCTTGTCCATCACAGGAGTCTTTGCCTGGGAAACAGCGTTTCCGTCAGCAGTTTCATTTAATCCATATCCGTCTAAAATCATCAATACAACCGGTTTCTTACTCATGCTTTCCTCCATTCTATCGTAAAACCTGATTACATTTTCTTCACTCAACCTATTATTATACACAGAAAGGCGGGAACATGCAAGTAATATCCCGGGAGTATTTCGTATTTGAAAGGTAAATTTGAGAGAATATAGAGCTTACCCGGGGCAGTTCTACAAATTCGTCCACCGTCAGATCCCCGGTTGCAAACCGCAGCTTCCCTTCCGTTTCGTTCAGATGAGTAATACACAGGGATGCTTTCGTCTCTCCCCTGCATTTGCGAAAATCCTCTGCCATGGGCTGCAGCATAGCCTGTAAGGAATCGTAACGACTATAGCGCAACGTCCCCTGCCAGGGATTGGGTACATTGGTTTCATCCGAAAGCACATGCCCAAGCTCAGCCCCGCCGCACTCATGGGGAAGAGGCCCTGCCCCATGCCTGGTCAGATAGCTTCTCACCACATAAATGACCTCATCCGGCTTCAAACCACATTCCCGCAGGAACTGCAGGGGATTGTCCAGACCGGTCTTGGATGCGGATACATGGGGGAAGCCGGGCTCATAATCCCAATCCAGTAAAAGCCCCTGCCCGGATTCGAAAATCACATTACCGTACCGTTCCATGAAGCTACGTTTTTCCTTAATCAGCTCCACATACTGTGCTCCCCGCTTCATTTCCACGGCAGCATTTACAAGAACACTGTCCGATTGAAGCAGCTCCCCGTATTCCCCCGGGTCATCCAGTGAAAGACCCAGCTCCTTCAGACGCAGGGGCAGATACTCTTTTCGAATGCCTCTCATCCGTTCCACCAGGTCCTCCAAAGGAAGCTCCTTCACCTGCTTTACCGTAACCGGAAAGCCTGCCTGATTTCGAAGAACCGCCTCATAAATCCCCATGCCGCAGCTTCCGTGGCGCTTCTCTCCTCTGGCACACTCCGCAGCCATATTCAACAATACATCATCAATTAAGGTAATACAGGTATTCTCACAGGCATATACAGAGGGCTTGAAACCACTGACCTCCGAAAACGCCTCCATTTCCTCCGAAAGCTTATACAGATCCGGCAGATATTTATCTGCCCACAAAGTATCCGCTCCCCGAAAGGACCCGGAAGACAATTCATGAAAGACAAAGCGTTTCTCTAACCCATGCTCATCCAAATATTCCACGGTATGTCCGGACTGAGCCCCACCATTATGTTTTATCACGAGGGTCGAAGCATTTTGAGCAGAAAAAAGGTCTGTTACCAGACCTTTTCCCTCATCTCCGTATGCTCCGCCAATAATCACGCGAATGGACTGTTTCATCAAAAAAAGAATCCTTTCTTCTTTTTGGACAAATCCAACCCCTCCAGGGCTGTTTCCACCACAGGACGAGCCAGCTCCTCCCACTGTTCCACTACCTTCTCCGGATTTTCCCCGTTAACACACTGCATGATACTGATCATGATTTCCGGCAAACGGTTGATCTGCTCCTTGGACACGGGAATCAAATGCCCGGGAAGAATACTCTGAAGAAAGGCAGGCATTGTCTTTCTTCCCTTCGTAATATGGATATGGAATACCTCGTAGCTTTCCTGCGCCATACTCAGCAATTCCTTGGAAAGATATGTTCTCCCGGGTTCATCAAAGATATTCCGGATATCCGCGCCCTCCACTCTTTCATGGCAGTCCGCATCTCCGATGGTGAACAGAAAGCCCTTTTTCTTACGCTTTGTAAAGCTGTCCGTAACCGTATGCTTTGCCGCAAAATACCAGAGCAGGGAGAAATCCTCCGGTGCATCCCCACCTGCTCCCTCCAGCCACAAATCCAGTAGCTGCTCCGCAATACGGATATCCGACTCAAACTGTGTCACCTGCAGGGGCGCCTGGTCGGTTACATCCCCGATTGCCGCAAACATGAGCTGTGGGTCGGAAACAGGCTTTGTGGAATACAGCTTCATCATGGTTTCATTTAAGGCATTCTTGGCAATCTCCTCGGACAGATATCCCATGGAGCCGGTGCTATCCAGGCCGATGATGATAGGAGTAGAGTCGGGATGCTCCTCGGAATCCCTGGCCTCTCTCATCTGGATAAAACGGGGATTGAAGCGTTCCTCCATTGCCCTCTTCTTAAAAATCTGTGATGCGGTTGATGTTTCAGAAATACTGGAGCTCTTCTTTAGCTTGCTCCAGTCAGCACTTGTGTAAGAACCTCTTCCCATTATGGTATCCTCCTGATTTTATCCTTATTTCCTTACCCTTATCTCCTTACTCTTATTCCCTTGCAATTCTATTTACTTAAAATGCAGCTTGTCGGAATAAGCGTAATCAACCCATCTGTCTACCCCTTGTACTTTTTCTGTGTCGACTGCAAAATAGATTCTTCGACCACAGTCAGTTGCTTCAAAAGTAAAACAGTTGACTCCATTCATTTCAGTCATGAGAAATCTCTCTGCCATTTCCTTTGGGTAATCCTCATGGTTTTTCTGCAAAAAATGTCTCTCAAAGAAAACAGCGCCCTTTGCAGCAATATCTTTTTCGAAGAAGTAATAATATACATAATCCGGTTCAACCTTCATAGCAGCCCATGCCGCCTTTGCTGCTTTCAAGCCACCTTCAAGGGTTGCAGAATCTTCCACATCGGATATATAATTGTCTACTCCTCTGTTCTTCAAAATACCCTTTAATTCTCGAATTATTCATTCTGCAAGTTATGCGCCCCGGATATAAAGGATACTTCTTTGGAAGATTAACTGACAAAAGTCGCCCTTTTGAAAAATGCATGCAGCTTTCTAAGGAATGTTCTTTA